>PMNQ01000274.1:55532-55710 GCA_003162555.1 Gammaproteobacteria bacterium
CGCCCGACGACATGTTCGGCAAGCTGATGAGCATCTCGGATGAACTCATGTGGCGTTACTTCGAGCTGCTCTCATTCCGCCCGCTGGCCCAGATCGCAAAGCTCAGGGCCGAAATTGCCGCCGGACGCAATCCGCGCGATGTGAAATTCGAGCTGGCGCAGGAAATCGTCGCGCGCTT
>PMNQ01000262.1:0-195 GCA_003162555.1 Gammaproteobacteria bacterium
GGCATCCTGCAATACGTGCTGCGGCAGCTCGCGGTGAGCGGCAAGGCCGCATGAAGTGAACAGGCCAGTGGCCGGGGGCTCGCTGGCGATTTTCGATCTCGACGGTACGGTCACGCGCCACGACACGATGTGGCCGTTCATCAGCGGATTTCTTGCACGCCACCGGTCGCGCTGGTGGCGCCTGCCGCTGTGCCT
>PMNQ01000262.1:266-17065 GCA_003162555.1 Gammaproteobacteria bacterium
GCGCGCCGACGGCACGCTCGACGGCGCGCTCGCCTCCGCCAACCGGCGCGGTGCGGAGAAAGCGCGTTGCGTGCAGGCATTGCTGGGCAGGTACCAGCCGCTGCTCTCGCAGGCCTATGGCAACAGCCGCGCCGATCTCGAACATCTGCGGCTGGTCAGCGCCGGCACCTACGTCAACGNNAACCTGAGCCGCAGCGCCTTGGCCAGGTAAGCCACGCCGGCCGTGCCGCCGGTTCCGGGCTGGTAACCGATGATGCGCTCTACCGTCTTCATGTGCTGGTAGCGCCAGAGCTGGAAACGGTGATCCACATCGACGAGGTGTTCGCCGAGTTCGTACAGATCCCAGTCCTTTTCCGCGTTGAGGTACACGCTGAGCCAGGCTGCCGTGACCTGCTTGTTTGCCTCATACGCCTGCGAGAAATCGCGCGCCAGCAGTTCCTGCGGTATATCGCGCCCGCGCCGCGACAGCAGCCGCAACACCTCGTCGTACAGGCTCGGCGCGCGCAGCGCGCGTTCCAGCTCCGCGTACGCCTGCGCATCGCGCTGGTGCACCTTGATCATGTCGGCGTGCTTGTTGCCGAGCAGGAACTCGATCAGCCGGTATTGCTGCGACTGAAATCCCGAGGAGCGGCCGAGCGCATTGCGGAAGGCCGAGTAATCGAACGGTGTCATGGTCGAGAGCACGTCCCAGACAGCCAGCAGTTGTCCCTGCACGTGATCAATGCGGCTGAACATCTTGAAGGACGCGTCCAGTTCATCGCGGCGCACGCAGTCCATCACCGCCGCCAGCTCATGGCGGAGCAGGCGCATCCACAGCTCCGACACCTGGTGGACGATGATGAACAGCATCTCGCTGTGTTCACTCGTCAGCGGCCGCTGCGCCGCGAGCAGCAGGTCAAGGCGCAGGTATTGCCCGTAGGAAAGCGACTCGCCCAGATTCCAGTGCACCGGCTCGTCGCGCAGATCGACGCTGCCAACGTGTTCGCCTGGAGGTTTTTGCTCGCTCACTCTCCCACTCCCTGCATTTCGATATTCAGGCGCGCAGCGTCTGCAGCACCCAGCCGGGCACCTGCTGCCAACCGTGGGTCAGCTCGCGATCGTACTCGCGCCAGTCCGGCTCGTATTGTTCGACGAGCCGCCAGAAGCGCGTCGAATGATTCATGTGCGTGCGGTGCGCGAGCTCGTGCGCCAGCAGATACCGCACCACGGCCGGCCGGTGAAACAGCAGGCAGCAATTGAGGCTGATTGTGCCGAGCGCCGAGCAGCTGCCCCAGCGCGTCCGTTGGCAGCGGATCTGCAGCCGCTGGTACTGCACGCCAAGGCAGGCGGCGAGCGCGGCCAGCTGCGGCGCCAGCGTCAGAAGCGCCCGCTCGCGCAGCCAATCGAGCAGCGTGGCGCGCAGCGCATCGTTGCCGAACGCAGGGTTCAGTGACAAGACACCGCCGCCAGCACCAGCGCCACCGCCGATCCCGGCGCCAGCAAGCACATCCAGCCTGCTCCGACCCGCTGCCGCGGACGGGCGGAGCTCGCAGCGCCAGCTCTCTGCGAGCGCCGGCAGTTCGATGCGCTCAGGCGGAAATGCCAGGTCGACGCGCCGCGAACGCTGCCGGAGGTGTTCGATCCGGTTCCGGTGACGTTCAACGAATCCGGCCACCTGGCGCGCGCCGGCACCGGAGGGCACGATGATCTCGACCGTGCCGTCAGGAAAGATACGCGCGCCGAGCCGGCGTGCGCGCCGGCTGCGNNAGGCTGCGGCGCACGCGCCAGTCGGCGTCGATCGTGCCGTCGCTCCAGAGCGGCAGCTGTTGCAGGGCTGCTGTAGTCATGCTGGCAGCCATCATATCAGGGGTGCGCGCGCCACCGCGCTGTGTAGACTGTAGGGCCTGTTCACATCCAATACGTCATGGAACTGCTCGACATCGGCATCAACCTGACGCACGACACTTACGCGGAGGATCGCGCCGCCGTCATTGCACGCGCGCGCGACGCCGGCATCGCGCAGCTCATCGTGACCGGTGCGACGCTGGATTCGAGCGCAGCGGCGCTCGAACTGGCGCGTGCGCACCCGCACCAGTTGTACGCGACCGCCGGTGTGCATCCACATCATGCCGCCGAACTGGGACCTGATCAGTTGCCGCGCCTGCGCGCGCTGCTCGCCGAGCCCGGCATCGTCGCTGCCGGCGAATGCGGGCTGGACTATTTTCGCGATTACTCACCGCGCACGGCACAGCGCGCGGCCTTCGCGCTGCAACTTGGGGTGGCGGCCGAGAGCGGCAAGCCCTTGTTCCTGCACCAGCGCGACGCCCACGCTGATTTCACCGCCGCGCTGCGCGAGCACGGCGGCGCGCTGCACGGCGTCGCGCACTGCTTTACCGGCGGCGAGGCCGAGCTCGCCGTCTACCTCGAGATGGGCCTGCACATCGGCATCACGGGGTGGATCTGCGATGAGCGTCGCGGCCGGCAACTGCAGGAACTGGTGAGCCGCATTCCTGCCGGACGACTGCTGCTCGAGACCGACGGTCCCTACCTGCTGCCGCGCGATCTGCCGTCACGCCCCGCCACGCGGCGCAACGAGCCGGCTTATCTGGTGCACATTGCCGCGACAGTCGCGCGCCTGCGTGGCGAAACGCTGGCGGAATGTGCGGCCCACACCACCGCGGCCGCGCGCCGCCTGTTCGGGATACCTGCGCCGGCAGCCGTTAAATTGCAGCCTTAGGAGCCACCAGGCTGCTGGGTTTGCAGGCTGCAACCAGCCGCGTCCAGTCGCCACGCCAGGCCTCCGGCACGGCGCCGGACTGCGCACGTTCAGCCGGAGGAAACTCGGCCGCAATTGATGCCAGCATCAGCGTAAAGCGCGGCAGTCCCTTCGGGAAGCGCCCACGCGGTGCGAACACCACGCGGCCCTCGACCGGCAGCTCCGCAATCAGCGCGCGCACGGCCGCGATCCGGTCGTACAGACCCGTTTGCGGATTGGCAAAGGTGTAGCGCTGCTCGCGATGCATGACGGTCCATTCCGTCATCTGATCGCCCCCGAAAATGTTGCCGGCGATGTCGCGCATGTCGACAACGACGCAGCCGCGCGCGGTCAGCAGCAGGAAATCCACGTGGAGCGCTGCGCCCTGGCCGTCTGGCACCAGCACGTCGCGCAGGTACTCGAAGGCACCGCCGGTCACCATCGCCAATCGCGCGGCCGCTGCGCGACGGCGGCGATACCAGCGCCACAGCACCAGCAGCAGTGCGATCAGCGCCACCGCGCCAGCAATGCTCGCCATGGTGCGCGTATCGAGGGCGCGCAGCGCCTCGGCCAGTTGCTGCAGCTCGTTCATGCGGCCTGCCTCGTCATTGCACCACGGAGCGACGCCAGCGTGGCATCAATCTCATTGTACTGCGACGGGCGCCGGAACAATTGCTCGAGCGCCGGCGGCACCGGCACCGGTCGTCCGATCAGCGGTTCGACGATTTCGCGGAACTTGGCCGGATGCGCGGTCGACAGCACGATATTGGGGATCTTCGAATCCGAAGTGTCGCGGTCGGCGACCGCAAGCGCCACCGCGGTATGGGGATCGACGAGGTCGCCGGCCTCGCGCCAGGCGGCGCGGATCGCCGCCCGATCCTCTGTCTCATCGGCCCGCCCGGCGTCGGNNAAGCGAGCGTCGCCACGCTGGCGCGGATCCGCAGCACGCCTTCCGACAGGTAATCGGGCACGGTGCGGTTGGCGTTATGGGCCAGCACAATCCCGGCGATCGGTGCACCGAGACGCCGCGCCCACACGCAGGCCGTCGCGTTGCCAAGATTCCCGCTCGGGATGATGAATGAAGCCGGCGCACCGGTGCGCGCGCGCAATGCGACGCTGGTGGCAGCGTAATACACGGCTTGCGGCAGCAGCCTGCCGAGGTTGATGCTGTTGGCCGACGACAGGTCCCACTGCGCGGCGAGCGAGGGCTCGACGAAAGCCTGCTTCACCAGCCGCTGGCAATCATCAAAGCTCCCGCGCACCGCAAGGCTCCGTACATTGTCGCCCCAGCAGGTGAGCTGCTGCTGCTGTGTCGGCGACACCTGCCCTTTCGGAAACAGCACCACGACCTCGATGCCAGGCTGCCGGTGAAAGGCCGCCGCTACGGCGCCGCCGGTATCGCCGGAAGTCGCCACCAGAATCGTCAGCGGCCGCGTTGCTCCGCGCCGCAGCCGCGTGAGTGAGGCGGCGAGGAAACGCGCACCGAAATCCTTGAACGCGGCGGTGGGCCCGTGAAACAGCTCGAGCACGCCAAGACGATCGCCGTCGAGCGGCACCAGCGGCGCGGGAAAATTGAAGGCTTCGGCGGCAATCGCCGGAATCTCCGTCGCCAGCGGATCAGCGCTGGCGAATGGCGCCAGGAATCCCGCCGCCTGCTCTGCGAGCGGCGCACCAGCGCGCATACCTGCCACCGCAGCAGCAGGCCACTCGAGCGGCACGTACAGTCCGCCGCCGGTCGCAAGTCCGCGCGCCAGCGCATCGCTGAAGCCGACCCGGTGCTGCGCATCGCGCGTGCTGACGAATTGCATCAGTCCACCACGCGGGCGCCGACTGGCTCGAGCGCGGTCGTCCAGTGATCGCTTTTCAGATCGTGGTGCGAGAATTCGACCACCAGCGCCTCGCGCACGGCCAGCGCGTGGCTCTCGACGCACCACGCGAACACCGTCGGTCCGGCCCCCGAGATCGAACAGCCCAGCGCCCCGGCGGACATCGCCGCGCGGCGCACCGCGGTGAATCCCGGAATCAGCGCGGCGCGCTGCGGCTCGATCACCACATCCTCGAAGCACTCGCGCAGCATGTCCAGATCATTGGTGTAGCAACCGGAAATAAACCCAGCAAGATTCGCGGTCTGCCAGACAAAATCCTTCATCGGCACGCTGCTGCGCAGGATCGCGCGCGCCTCGCGTGTCGACAGGAACATATGCGGATGCACGACCACGGCACGCACCGTCGCGGGCACCGGGATCTGCTTGACGCGCGGATGATCGATGCCCACCGTCAGCACCAGGCCACCGAACAGCGACGGCGCGATGTTGTCGACGTGCAGCGAGCCGCTGGCCACCTGCTCGCCCTGCATCGCAAATTTCAGCAACTGCAATTGTGAGCACGGCTCGGGCAGCAAGGCATTTGCCGCCACCACGGCCGCGACCGCCGAAGCCGCGGATCCGCCGAGTCCCGAGCTCAGCGGAATACCCTTGTCCAGCTCCAGTTCCATGCCGAAAGGCAACGCCAGCGCCTCGCGCATCGCCTGCAGCGCACGCCCGGCCGTGTTCTTCGCCGGTTCCAGCGGCAAGTCGCCGGCTACGCCACGCACAGCCGCGATGCGAACGCCCGGCTCGCTCGTGCGCCGCACCGTGGCGCGATCACCGATCGCGCCGACGGAAAATCCGAGGATGTCGAAACCGATCGCGACATTGCCGACCGAGGCCGGCGCAAACGCAGTGGCCACATCCCGCGGCGGTTTGGCTGGGCTCACAACCGCGCCCCCAGGAAAGTCGCGAGCCGCAGCAGGTCGGAGAACACGCCGCCAGCCGTCACGGCAGGACCGGCACCGGGCCCTTGTACGATCAATGGGTTATCGCAATAACGTGAAGTTGAATATCGCACGACGTTATCGGTCAGCGCGATGTTGGCGAAGGCGTGCTTCGCCTCGAGCTCCACGAGACCGACGTTCGCCTCGCCCGCCGCCGTGATGCTTCCAACATATCGCAACACGCGCCCGCGCGCCTTCGCTGCGTTGAAACGCTTCGCCATCTGCTCATCATAGCGCGGGAGCTGCGCCAGAAATTCATCGCTGCTGCCGCCGGTGAGATCGTCCGGCACCAGGCTCTCGACGCGCACGTCGCCGAGTTCGAGCTTCAGGCCCATCTCGCGCGCCAGGATGATCAGCTTGCGGGCCACGTCAGTGCCCGACAGGTCATCGCGCGGATCAGGCTCGGTGTAACCGCGCTGCTTCGCGTCGCGCACGATGGCCGAAAATGCGGTCGTGCCATCGTAGACATTGAACAGGTAGGCGAGCGTGCCCGAGAAAATGCCCTCGATGCTGGCGATATCATCGCCGGTCTCGCGCAGGTCGCGCAGCGTCTGGATCACCGGCAATCCGGCGCCGACCGTCGCCTCGTAGAGGTAATGCGCACCACTCTGCCGGCGCGCCTCCCGCAGTGATTCGTAGTAGGCCAGCGCGCCGCTGTTGGCCTTCTTGTTCGGCGTGATCACGTGCACGCCCGCGGCGAGCCAGTCGCGGTAACGGTTGGCGACGTCCTGGCTGGCGGTGCAGTCGATGATCACCGTGTGCGGCAGATGATCGACCTTCAGATGCCCGAAGAATTTCGCATAGTCCGCTGTGACCGCGCCCTCGCCAATCTGCTCGCGCCAGCGTTCGAGCGGAATGCTCTGTTCGGCCAGTTTCATGGTCTTCGAACTCATGATGCCGCGCACGCGCAGGTCAATGTGGAACTGCCGCTTGAGCCGTTCGTGCTGGCTGGCAAGCTGATCGAGCAGCACCTTGCCCACCGTGCCCGGCCCGACCAAACCGATCGACAGCGTGTGCGGCGAGAGGTAGAAGCCCGCATGCACCGCGCGCAGCGCCCGCGTCGCCTGGCTGCCCTCGACCACGACCGAAATATTGCGCTCCGAGGCGCCCTGCGCGATCGCGCGCACGTTGACATTGGCGGTGCCGAGCGAGTTGAACACCTTGCCCGCGACGCCCGGCATGCCAGCCATGCCATCGCCCACCACGGCGAGGATCGCGAGTTCGCCGGTCACATCGACGCTCTGGATCTGGCCGTCGGCCAACTCGCGCGCGAAGGCCCGCTCGATCACCACCGTGGCACGCGCCGCCTGCGCGGCCGGAATCGCGCAGCAGATCGAGTGCTCGGAGCTGCCCTGCGAGATCAGGATGACCGAAATATTTTCCTCGCGCAGCGCGCCGAACAGGCGATGCGCGGTACCGGGAACGCCGATCATGCCGGCGCCTTCGAGGTTCACCAGCGCAACGTTGTCGATGCTGGTGATGCCCTTTACAGGCTGCGCGGACTGCGGCTGCGCGCAGATCAGCGTGCCGGGCTTCTCCGGCGCAAAGGTGTTGCGGATCCAGATCGGGATATCGCGGCCAATCGCCGGCGCCATGGTCTGCGGATGAATCACCTTGGCGCCGAAATACGCCAGNNAAATCGCTGCCGTTGCGGCCGAGCGTGGTCTGGATGCCGGCCGCGTCGCTGGCAATGTAGCCGGTGATGATCAACGTCGCCGCGTCGGGCTGCAGGAGCGAGCGCAGTCGCGCAGTCGAAGTCTCCCACTGGATCGCCGGGCCGAGCGGCCCCCACTCGGCCACAACGCAGGCGCGCGCGTCGATCCACTGCAACCCGCTGCGCTTGCCCCGGTACGCCAGATATCGCCAGAACAACCGCGTCGACCAGATCTCACCGTAACCCGAGATTTTGTCGCGCACGTGCGATCCGGCGGTGCGCATCACCTGAGTGCTGCGCAGCACGCCGTCGAGATCAGCGGCATCCCGATCAAACTCGGCCAGGAATTCAGCCGCTGCCGCGGACGGCAACAGCTCGCCGGCCAGATCCCCGTGGCGCCGGCGCAGTGCCGCGAGTTGAGCGCGCCAGGATTCATCCTGCCTCTCGGCCAGCAGCACCAGCTGCAGCAACGCATCGGTTACGCCACGGCAAGCCGACAGCACCACGCCCAGGCGCTTGCCCGGCTGCGATTCAATAATCGCGGCGACGCGCGCGAAGCATGCTGCGTCCGCGACACTCGAACCACCAAATTTATGGACGACCCAGGAACTGGGATCTCGGGAACTCATGGCCTGGGCACTTGTGACGGGTAAAACCGCGGCACTTTAAGGCCCGGCCGCGTTGCCCGCAAGCCGCGCCCGATTGCGCCACCAGGCCATCAGCCATTTTGGCCACATCACAGCGGAAACCCGTGGAAAGCCTTTATCGGCGAGGCAGTTACGATCTCGGTGAACTGAGAGATCCACCACAGGATCAGGTATTGACTTATATGTCAATAAAGACTGAAATCGTAGCACGGGTATTGGATGGGCGGCTCAAGAAATTGACTGCGCTGGTGCCCGGCAAAGTGGAAGTTCGCAAGATCTATCTGACGACAAATGTGCTGGACGCACTGAACGGAAAGGATGTCACGGGCCTTGAAGCGCATCTGTTCGGCATTGCGCAGGCCAGACTTGAACAGTTCATTGGAGGAGACGAATTTGTTTGCAGGCTGCCACCGTCAAGAAGGCCTTCAAGAGGGAAAGACGTACCAGCCTTGGCCATGCTGGAACCTGCGGACGACCAGGTTTGGGAGTTTCCGATTGGCACATTGCGTCTGTTCGGTCGCTTCGCTGCGAGAGATGTGTTCGTTGTTACCAACTGGGGTCTACGTCAGCTTCTCGATGATGACGAGAAAAAATGGCGGTTCGTCATACAAACCTGCAAGACCGAATGGACGAAGCTGTTTCATCCCTTCAGCCCACTGAGTGGAGTGCACATGCATGAATACCTCAGCAACGCACGAACTCCTGTCTGAGATCAAATCAGCCGCAAAATTGCGGCCAAGAACCATTGGATATTTTGAAGGTCGCCTCACGGGCCTCCTCCATCAGGCGCTGCTCGCGCTGTTGCGCGTAATGGAGCAGAAGGACGGCTTTTCAAAGCGGCACTTTGCAACCCGCATAGGCAAGAAGCCGGAACAGATCACCCGCTGGTTTTCGTCCCCAAACAATTTAACGCTTGGTACGATCAGCGCGCTGTTCCTGGGCGCCGGTTACGAAATACGGGGCTTTGTAGTGACGGACCTTGCGACCGGAAATACTGAACATTTCCCCGCCGTATCGGTCAGCAAGACGCTGGGCACGTCTGTCGACAGCCGCTCCTAGTCCAGCCGCTTGCGGAAACGCGCCGCCGCCAGCGTCATGGCCAGCACCAGGAAGATCGCCAGTTTCACCACCGGCCACCACAGATCGCGCAGCGTAGCGCCGCGCAGGATCACGCCACGCAGGATCTCGACGAAATGCGTCAGCGGCAAGGCCTGCGCAATGTATTGCACCACTGTGGGGCTGCCTTCGAACGGGAACGCGAACCCCGACAGCAGAATCGAGGGCAGCAGCGTGAAGAAGCCGAGCTGCATGGCCTGAAACTGCGTGGTCGCCAGCGTCGAGATCACCAGCCCCAGGCTCAGTGTGGCGGCGATGAACAGCCCCGCTCCCAGATACAGATCGAGCAGGCTGCCATTGATCGGCACATTGAACAGCAGCACGCCGACCAGCAACACCAGCGTGGTCTGCACCAACCCGACGCCGATGTACGGCAGGATCTTGCCGATCATCAATTCAATTGAACGCACCGGCGTGGTGATCAGCAGCTCGAGGTTGCCGCGCTCGCGCTCGCGCACGATCGCGATGGCCGTGAAGATCACCATGGTCATGCTGAGGATCACGCCGATCAGCGCTGGCACCACCTGCACTGCCGTGCGGCGTTCCGGATTGAACTCCGTCAGCACCTCGATCGCCGGAGTCGCACGGCGCACCAGCCCGGTGCGTCCGGGGAGCGGCGCATCGGTGATCGCACGCACCGCGGTATCGACGCCCGGACGCGTGCCATCGACGATCACCTGCGCGACCGGTCGCGATGCATCGATACGCCTGCGCTCAAAATCAGGCGGGATATACAGGCCCGCGTGCACGGTGCCCGCGACGATCAAGCGCCGCAACTCGTCTGCCCCGGCCGGCCGCGCGACGAAGTCGACCACCTGGCTGGAGGCGACATCGGCGATCAGCGAGCGCGAGGCCTGCGTGTTCGCCAGATCGACGACACCGGCGCGGATATGGCGCACGTCGTAGTTGATGCCGTAGCCGAAGATCATCATCTGCAACAGCGGAATGCCGACCACCATCGCGAGCGTCAGCCGGTCGCGCGACATCTGCCGCAGCTCCTTGACGGCGATGGCGCTGGTGCGGCGGAGCGAGGCGGGCAACATCTAGGTTCTGCCGCCTGCAGCCGGAAGCGTCGCGCCGACGAAGACATCCTCGAGACTGGCAGCCGCGCGCCGCACCACGGCCTGCACACCGTGCTCCTTCAGCAGCCGTTCGATACGGGCCACCGCGTCGGTTTCGTCTGGCGCGATCAGCGCATGGAGCCGCAAGCCCATCTGCGCGAGCGAGCGGAGCGAGGCGAGGCCACGGAGCGCTGCGCGCGCGCCGGTTGTGTTTTCGGTCTCGATCTCGATGACCTGCAGCGCCAGCTCCGCCATCAGTTTCTGCGGCGCGCCGCTGGCGACGATGCGGCCGCGATCGAGGATCGCCAGCGAATGGCAGCGTTCCGCCTCGTCCATGTAATGGGTGCTGACCAGCACGGTCAGGCCCTCGTCTTGGGACAGCCTATGGATTTCTTCCCAGAATTCGCGCCGCGCTTGCGGATCGACGCCCGCGGTCGGCTCGTCCAGCAGCAGCAATCGCGGCCGGCTCATCAGCGCACGGCCGATCGCCACCATCTGCTGCTNNGCCAGGCGCTGCTTCTGGCCGCCACTCAAGGTGCCGGCGGGCCGATCGAGAAACTCGGCCAGGCGGTATTCCTCGATCGCGTGCGCGATGCGTTGCGCTGCCAGCGCTGGAGCCAGCGTATAGATGCTGGCCATGAAGGAGAGGTTTTCGCGACCACTCAGGTCTTCCCACAGCGAGAAACGCTGCGTCATGTAACCGATCAGCGTACGGAGCGACTCGGCCTGCCGCGGAATGTCCAGATCAAGCACGCGAATCGTGCCGCTGGTCGGCCGGATCAGGCCGCACAACATTCGAATCGTGGTCGACTTGCCGGAGCCNNTCCGTTACAGGCGCGCCGGCCGCGACCGCCGCGCCGGCTGCACTCACGGAGTTTTATCCAGCCGCACCTCAACCGGCACACCCACCGGCAGATCGCGCGCCGCGGGCTCGGGCAGATCGATCTCCGCCAGGTACGCGAGCCGGCTGCGGTCGCGCTGCGTCAGCGCGAAGTAAGGCGTGAAGCTCGCCTCGCCCGCGATGTAGCGCAGCGTGCCCGTGAAGGTCTGCGCCACGCCATCGACGTGCACCGGCAGCGATTGCCCGGCACGGAGCGCGGCACGCTCCGGCTCAGGTATGTAAACGCGCGCGTAGGGCATGCCGGCTGCAAGCATGATGACCACGGGCGCACCCAACACCGGGCGCTCGCCAAGCCGGTACGGGAGCGCCTCGATGACACCGTCGACCGGCGCGACGAGCTGCAGGCGCGCGAGCAGTACATCCTGCTGCTGCAGGAGCGACTCGGCCGATTGAAGCGCTGCGCGCGCCTGATCGAGCTGTTCACTGCGCGTGCCCTGTAGCAGCAGATCGAGTCCCGCCTGCGCCGATTTCAATTGCGCGGCGCTGGTGTCGCGCAGTTGCAGTTGCGCATCGGCCTGCGACTGAGCGACCAGACCACGCCCGACCAGATCGGAGAGCCGCTCGTATTCCTTCAGGTTCTGGTCGTACTGCGCCTTCGCAGCCGCGACCTGCGCGCGAGCCTGGACTATTTCACCGGCGCGCGCACCGTGCTCCAGCTCATCGAGCCGATGCTGCAACTGGCTCGCCTGCGCGGCCACGCTGGCGCGGTTCGCCGCCAGCGAGCCACCATCGAGCTGTGCGACTACATCGCCCTGCTTGACCGCCTGCCCTTCGCGAACCGGCATCGCCACGATCTGTTCGGCGGCGGTCGCGGCGATTTCAAAGCGATGACGTTCGAGCGTGCCGACCGCCGGCGCCTGTTGGTTACGCGCGCAGGCTGTGAGCGATGCGATGACGCCACACAACAGGCATGCGCGAAGCGCGGATTGAAGCATCCCGCCAGTCTAGCGCAGCGCAGCCGCATGCACATCGCTCTGCATGACAATGCTCGCGCGTGCGACCACCGGCGCCCGGTCCGCCGCCAGGCAACGCTGATGACGCGGATCGAGGTCGAGAACGCGCAATGCGGCAACCAAGGCCGGGCCGGCCAGCGGCACCACCAGCTTTTGGCAGTGCGTAACCTCGATAGTCAGCACGTTGGCGTCCTGCACGGCGCGCGGGCGAAACTCGATTGAATCGTTTGGGATCACCCTTTGACCGCCCCGCAACGTGCCGAGACGATCCAGGTCGCCACGCGTGGGGTTCAGCACCCGCAGACTGTCGAGTGTGGTGGCATCCGCTAGTGCGCCGGCATAGGCAATCGCCACGTCTCCTGGAGCCGCAACACCACCGCGGCCGGCGCGCACATACAGCGGCACGAGCGCGCGCGCCAGCATCCGCTCCATTACGCCCGGCTCTGCTCCCGCTACGGCGCCCTCGCGCGCAGCCAGGAAAGTAGCCAGGTTCAACTCGTTCTTGGCCACCAGGAGCGCCGCCATCTGCAGTATGCCAAGCACCATCGGCATCACGCCGAGGAGCAGAGCGAGCGCAAACTCAATGAGCGTCGCGCCATGTTGATTCGGATGGCGTAAACAATGCATGCGTGTGGCGCGCATAGTCAGCTGCACGACGTAATTCGGTCGCCGATGTTCAGACCCATGTGCATGGCAGCGCCGGCTGGAAATTCCCAGGTGCTGGCCGCGGCGCGATCCACCGTGCATCGCCAGGGATGGAGCATCGCGACGATACGCACGATGGCGCCGTCCGCATCACAGAACACCACATCGATAGGCTCGGAGAGGAAAAAGGTATGGACCGCGCGGCATGGCTGCAGATGCCAGGCCTGCTGTGCCAGCGCCGGCGTAGCCGCCAGTCGGCCCCGGGCACGACTCAGAAACGTGCCGCAGCGAGTGACCCGCCACAGGCTGGGCACGCCGTTGACGACCATGCGCGCTTGCGAGCTCACCTACACGCCCCAGAACAACCGCACCGCAATTGGAAAGCCGATAACGATGAATGTGCACGGGAAGATGCACAGCACGAGCGGCGCCAGCATCTTGACCGGCGCTTCCATCGCGCGTTTTTCGGCACGCGCGAAGCGCTCCTGCGTGCCGCGCACGGCTTGCGCCCGCATCACTGGCGCCAGACTCACTCCCGTCGCCTCGGCCTGCACGATGGCCGCAATCGATGCTGTGAGCGCGGAAACGCGCAGGCGCTGACCGAGCCGCTGCAATGCTTCAGCGCGGGTGCGCCCGGCGCGCATTTCCTGCATGGCCCGCTCCATGGCGTCGCGCAGTGGCCCGGGCGCCGAGCGCGAGATGGTCAGCTGCAGCGAAGCTCCGAATGCGCAACCCGCCTCGAGACCCAACGTAAGCAGGTCTAGATAGCCGGGTAACTCGCGTGTGATCGCCTGTTGTCGGCGGCTGGCGCAATCGCGCAGCCAAAGCCAAGGCGCTCCCGCTCCGGCAAGTGCGGCCAGCGCGGCCTGCAGGAGCAGCATCGAGCCGACCGAGCCCGAAGCTGCAATGGATGTGGCGGCCGAAACGCAGGCCAACAACCATACCAGCGCCAGCCACTGCGGTGCCCGCAACCGATCGTCGAGTCCGGCGCGTTCCAGGGATGCGTCCACTGTATTGAGCGCACTGTGCACCAGCTTCGCGCCGCTTCGAGCAACGATCAGGCACAACAGCCCCGCCATCAGGATGAGACACAACGCCAGCGCGATGGAGACCAGCAGCTGCACGGCAATCAGACGTCTATGCGCACGAGTCGGCGCAACAACAACATGCCGCTGAGCTCCAGCACGGCCAGCACCAGCAGCGCAGCCCAGCCCTGCTGCGTCGTGTACATGAGCCGCATGGCCTGCGGTTCCATTCGCGTCATGACGACCAGCAACGCCAGCGGCAGCAGGCCGACGATCCGTGCCTGCAGGCGTCCCTGGGCCGTCAACGCGGCAATCTTGCCTTCAATAGCCTGCTTTTCCCGCAGCGTCTGGCTCAATCGTGAAAGCACTTCGGAAAGATTGCCGCCGAGTTGCCGCGCCACGCTGACGGCTGTCATGAACAGCGCCACCTCGGATCCGCCGATGCGCTGCTGCAGATCCTCAAGCGCATCATCGAGCGTGGCGCCGAGCNNGGGGAGCCTGTGCTTGCGGATGACGAGTGTCAGCTCCTGTCCGATTGGTGCGGGCTGATGCTGCGCGAGATGCTGGATGGCCGGCAGCAGCGCCAGACCCGAGCGGAGCGAAGCGGCCAGCAACTCGAGGCAGTCCGGCAGTTGCCGCAGCAACACGCGCCGGCGGCGCAGCCGCCAACGGCGTGTTACGGCCGCCGGTACCAGCAGCGCCAGTGCTCCAGCCACGCTGCCCACCACGCCGTTGCGAGTAGCGATCGTGACGGCGCCAGATACAGCGATGACAAAGCCGGCCAGCAGCAACGCGTAACGGCTGGAATCGATGAACAGAAACGCATCGGGCAGATCCTTCTCGACGGTTGCGCGTCGCGACTCACGCAGGAGTGACGCCCAGCCGCGAAGCGCCGCGGCCAAGCCGGGAGCAGCCAGGCACACCGCCACGGCCAACGCCAGTGCGCTCAGTGCTAGATACACCGCAAGCCTCCGCCGGCCGGCCGATCGAAGAACACGGCGGAGTCGGCCAGCGTGCCCGTGGCACGCAAGCGCTCAAAGCACGACGGAATCTGTGCGCACGCGTGGTGTGCGCCGTCGGCATCGGCGCGGAACAGCTCCTGCGTCTGCACCACGCCGCTGTCGCAACCGACGATCTCGACGATGCTGGTGATGCGGCGCGCGCCGCCGGCGCACCGCGCCTGGTGCACGATCAGGTCAAGGGCGCCGGCAACTTGCGCACGAATTGCCGTGAGCGGCAGATCCATGCCGGCCATCAACACCATGACTTCGAGGCGCGAGAGCAGGTCGCGCGCCGAGTTTGCATGAGCGGTGGTGAGCGAACCCTCGTGGCCCGAGTTCATGGCCTGCAGCATGTCGAGCGCCTCGCCCCCGCGGCATTCACCGACGATGATGCGGTCGGGACGCATGCGAAGTGCATTACGCACCAGGTCGCGGATCGTGACCTCACCCTGCCCCTCAAGATTGCGAGGCCGAGCCTCCAGCGTCACGACATGATCGTGATGCAGCGCCAGCTCTGCCGCGTCTTCGATCGTAACAATGCGCTCCGAGGCAGGGATCAACCCGGCAATCGCATTGAGCAGCGTGGTTTTGCCGGCGCCTGTACCACCGGATACGACGATATTCAGTCGTGCCAGCACCGCCGCCGCCAGAAAGCGCGCCATCGCCTCATTCAGGGCGCCGCGACGCACCAGCGCCGGCAGGTCGAGGCGTAGCCCGGAAAAGCGCCGGATGGTGACGCAGGGGCCATTCAAGACCAGCGGGGGCAACACGACGTTGACGCGTGAACCATCCGGCAGCCGTGCATCCACCATCGGCGAGGCTTCATCAACCCGCCGCCCTGCGCCGGCGACGATCCTGTCGATGACGCTGCGAAGTGCGGCCTCACCGCTGAAGATTCCTGCACTCGCCTCGATGCGGCCGGCGCGCTCGACAAACACGGCCGCGGGTCCGTTGATCATGATCTCGCTAACTTCAGGATCTGCGAGCAGCGACTCGAGCGGACCGAAGCCGAGCGCCTCGTCGATGACCGTGCGGACCAGTGACTCGGGATCCATATCCGGCGGCAGCACGCGGCGCGACACGTTCTGCCGCACCACGCGTGCAGCCAGTTCGCGCAATGGCGCGTCTCCAAGTTGCGCTATGTCGGTGCGGCGCAGGTCGAGTTCGGCGCGCAGTTCTTCCTGGATCTGGCGCGCCAGTGCCCGCTGCATGTCGTGCGCCCGGGTCATGGCGAGCCACGCGCGCGCAATACGTGATCGGCACGCTCGAGTTGCTGCAAACCCGGATCCGGCGTGTTGCCGCTTGCAGGACGCGCGGCCACGATGCGCGGTGTGATCAACACGACCAGCTCCGAGTCCTTGAACTCGCGGCTGTGTGACTGAAACAGCAGCGAGATTCCAGGCACCGCACCCAGCAGCGGCAGGCCATGCCGGTCAACGTTGCTGGAGCGGTCAACCAGCCCGGCGATGACGATGGTTTCGCCAGTGCGCACGTTGACTTCGGTATTCGAGTGGCGCTTCAGGATGCCGGGCACACCCAGCACCTGCACGCTGCGGTCGATGTCGCTGACCTCCGTCTCGACGCGGGCGTAGACGTTGCCGGCATCGTCTGCGACGGGTTTGACGTCCAGGATGACGCCGTACTCGTGGTACTGCACGTTCGGCGTGCCCTGTCCGTTGGTGACCGNNCTCGCCGCCCGCCACGAAGTGCGCTTCGCCTCCGCTCCGGCAGCTCAGTGTGGGCTCGGCGACGATGCGCGCCTCGCCGCGCTGGCGCAGCAGGTCGATCGTAGAGCTCAAGCGCGCGGACCAGTCTAGGTATCCGTGCCTACCGGGTTCGCCGGCTGAATTCACGTTCGCTGCCGGACCCTGCAGCACGTTATCCCAACGGATTCCCAGGCTGTTCATCGCCGAATGTCGCACTTCAAGAATGCTGACCTGCAGATGGATCATCGCGTCCCACCCGACGCGATCGATGAAATCGAAGACCCGGCCCGGATAAGCCTTGACGACCGCCGCCGCACGCTCGCGGTCGCCCTCGCTGACTCGTTGCCCCTCGAGCACGATTCGGTCGNNCTCGCCGTTGAACTCGAGCACGTCGAACACATAGCGCCGATGACCCCCATTGCGCGTCCAGACATGCAAGGCGCTCACCCCGGCCATTTCGCCGAGCACCAGCAGCTTGCTGCCCTCCACCTGCACGACCGACAGCACGCGACCGTTACCCACGGCCACGCGCAGTGCATCGACA
>PMNQ01000230.1 GCA_003162555.1 Gammaproteobacteria bacterium
AAGCAGCAGCAGGTCAAGGAAGTAAAGTTTCGTCCGGGGACGGAAGAGGCGGATTACCAGGTCAAGCTGCGTAATCTGACCCGCTTCCTGTCCGAGGGTGATAAGGCCAAGGTAACCCTGAGGTTCCGCGGCCGTGAAATGGTGCACCAGGATATCGGCCGCAAGCTTCTGGAGCGGGTACAGGGCGATCTCACCGCGCATGCGGTGGTCGAACAGTTCCCGATGATGGAAGGCCGGCAGATGGTCATGGTGTTTTCACCAAAAAAGAAGTGAGCAGTCGCGCGGCACGCAAGTGCCGCACTTCGGCTCCGCAGGCAAGCGGGTGGCGTTGAGCCGCCTTGCGAACCATAGCTATATAAGTGGAGATTGATATGCCCAAGTTGAAAACCAACCGGGCGGCGTCCAAGCGTTTTCGCAAAACGGCGAACGGGTTCAAATCCTATTCGTCGGGCCGCCGCCATAACCTCGGTCACAAGGACTCCAAGCGCAAGCGTCATGCGCGTTCCGGAGGCAGCAGCCTGATTGACAAGAGCGACGTCGGTCGCATCACGCAGCTGTTGCCCAATCATTAACCCGGAAATCTGAAGGAGTCGAAACATGGCACGAGTCAAACGTGGCGTGACGGCCGGGCGCCGTCACAAGAAGGTCCTGGGCAAAGCCAAGGGCTATTACAACGCGCGGCGCAAGATCTACCGCACCGCCAAGCAGGCCGTCATCAAGGCCGGACAATACGCGTACCGCGACCGGCGCGCCAAGAAGCGTGACTTCCGCGCTTTGTGGATCACGCGCATCAATGCCGCGGCGCGCATTCACGAGCTGTCTTACAGCCGCCTGATCGCAGGTCTGCGTATGGCGGGCATCGAGATCGATCGCAAGCTGCTCNNCAGGCCAAGGCCGCGCTGGCGGCCTAAAACTCTCGTGGACGACCTGTCTGCACTGACTGCGCAAGCGCTGGTGCAGATAGGCGCATGCGAGAGTTTGCCCAAGCTCGATGAACTGCGGGTTCATTGGCTCGGCAAGAAGGGCGTACTGACCGAACAGCTCAAGGCGCTCGGCGGCCTCAAGGCCGCCGAGCGCCCGGTTGCCGGCGCGCGCATCAACGCGACAAAGACCGAGCTGCAGTCGGCCATCGACGCGCAGCGCGCAGTGCTGGAGCAGGCGGCGGTCGCGCAGCAGCTGGCGGCAGGCGGGATCGATGTCACGCTGCCGGGGCGCGGCGAGAGCACGGGCGGCGTGCATCCGATCACGCGGCTGCGACTGCGCATCGAAGAGCTGTTCCGCAACGCCGGTTACGAGGTGGCCGAAGGCCCGGAGGTGGAAGACGAGTTCCACAACTTCGAGGCGCTGAACATCCCCGCCGATCATCCGGCGCGGGCGATGCACGANNCCGATGTTCCATCAAGTCGAAGGACTGCTGGTGGATACGGATGTCAGCTTCGCGAATCTCAAGTCCGTGCTGCACCAGTTCATGGAGTCGCTGTTCGAACGCAAGCTCGCGATGCGCCTGCGGCCATCGTATTTCCCGTTTACGGAACCGTCGGCGGAAGTCGATATNNTCGGCCGAAGTCGATATCTCCTGCGTGCTGTGCGCCGGCAAGGGCTGCCGTGTCTGCAAGCAGACCGGCTGGCTCGAGGTCGCCGGCTGCGGCATGGTTCACCCGAATGTCTTCAAGGCTTGCGGCATCGACGCCACGCGCTACACCGGCTTCGCATTCGGATTCGGCATCGAGCGGCTGGCGATGCTGCGCTATGGCGTGAATGACCTGCGGCTCTTTTTCGAGAACGACCTGCGCTTCCTGGCGCAGTTCGCGCGCGGCTGAAATATGCAGGCCGACAAATGAAGCTGCCTGTCTCCTGGCTGCGCTCCTGGGTGGATGTGCCCTGGAAGGACCGCGAGCTTGCCGACCGCTTGACGATGCTTGGATTCGAAGTGGAATCCCTCCAGCCCGTAGCGCCGCCGTTCAGCGGCGTCGTGGTGGCCGAGATCCGCAGCGCCGCGCCGCACCCGCAGGCCGACAAGCTGCAAGTCTGCCGGGTCACCGCCGGCGGCGCCGAACTGCAGATCGTCTGCGGCGCCGCCAATGCGCGCGCAGGATTGCGCACGGCACTGGCGATCGTGGGCGCAAAACTGCCGGGAGATCTGACAATAGGCGCAGCGAAACTCCGCGGCATTGAATCGCAGGGCATGCTGTGTTCGGCGCGCGAGCTGGGCCTCACTGAAGCGGGCGAGGGCATCCTCGAGCTGCCCGCCGACGCTCCGCTCGGCACGCCACTGCGCGATTACCTGCGGCTCGATGAAGCGCTGCTCGAAATCAGCATCACGCCCAACCGTGGCGATGCGATGTCGGTGCTCGGCATCGCGCGCGAACTCGCCGCTGCAAGCGGGTTGCCACTGCGTGCCGCGCCGGATCCCGTATTGCCACCGGTCGTTGCGGTCAGCCAGGATCGTTTCCCGGTGCAGCTGACACCCGGTGCGGGTTGCCCGCGTTTTGCGAGCCGCGTCATCCGCGGCGTCGACAACCGCCGCGCTGTGCCGCAGTGGCTGCGCGAGCGGCTCGAGCGCTCCGGACTCCGGTCGATCTCGCCGGTGGTCGATGCAACGAACTACGTGCTGCTCGAGTTGGGTCAGCCGATGCATGCCTACGATCTCGCGCGCTTGAAGTCCGGCCTGCAGGCGCGCCGCGCCGCGCCCAGCGAAAAAATCACGCTCCTGGAAGGGAGCGACCTGGAACTCGGCGCGGACGTACTGGTGATCGCCGACGGCAACGGTCCAGTTGGCTTAGGCGGAGTCATGGGCGGAGGCGCGAGCGCGATATCAGATGGCACCACCGACCTGCTGCTCGAGGCCGCATGGTTCGACCCGGCTGCGGTGGCGGGCCGGGGCCGCCGCTACGGCCTGCTCACCGACGCCAGCCAGCGCTACGAGCGGGGCGTCGATCCGGTTGGACAGGAACGGGCGATCGAGCGGGCCAGCGAACTGATCTGCGCAATTGCCGGCGGAAAACCCGGCCCGACTTGCCTCGAAGAACTGCCAGGCGAATTACCGAAGCGCCTGCCCGTGGAACTGCGCGCTGCGCAGCTGCAACGCCTGCTGGGCATCGCCATTCCTGCGGCCGAGGTCCAGACGCGCCTGCGCGCACTTGGCATGCGCGTTGAGAATGCAGCGCCGGATGCCTGGCGCGTCACACCGCCGTCCTGGCGCTTCGATATCGCGATCGAAGCCGACCTGATCGAAGAGCTGGCGCGCTGCGGGGGGCTCGATGCGATTCCGGAGGCCGTGCCCGCCGGCGCGCGCGTCATCGCCGGCAGCAGCGAAGCGCGCAGCAGCGAGCGCAGCGTGCTGCAGCAGCTCACTGCGCGCGGCTACAGCGAAGCCATTACTTTTGGATTCACTGATCTCGAACTGCAAACGAAGATCTGCGGCGCGATTGAACCCGTGCGGCTCAGGAATCCGATCGCGAACAACCTCGCGGTGATGCGCGCCTCGTTGTGGCCGGGGTTGCTGACTGCGGCGGGCGAAAACCTGCGCCGCCAGCGCGAACGCGTGCGGCTGTTCGAGATTGCGACGCAATTTCACCGCGGCGGCGACGGCGCCGTGCTCGAGCGGCGCATGATCGCCGGCATTGCCGCCGGCTCCCGCCTGCCCGAGCAGTGGGGCAGCAAACTCACGGACGGTGACTTTCATGATCTCAAGGCGGATGTGAGCGCGGTGCTGGCGCTCGGCGGCCGGGCCGCCGACTGCCGTTTCGAGCCTGGCGCCTCGCTCCCAGGCCTGCATCCCGGCCGCAGCGCGCAGATCGTGCGCGATGGCAGCGTAATCGGCCAGCTTGGCGAGCTGCACCCGGCATTGGTGCGGGAGCTTGATTTTACATATGGACCGCTGCTGTTCGAACTGGACTACCTGGCCGCGACCAGCAACGCGCCGGTGCGGTACGCGCCCGTGTCGAGCTTCCCGCAGCTGCGCCGCGATATTTCTTTTACGGTAGCGGCCGACGAGACTTTTGGACGCATTGCCGAACGTGTTAGTGTTGCCGCCTCAACCCGGCTGCTTGAACTGCGCGTTTTCGACATCTACCAGGGGAAGGGAGTAGAAATAGGTCGAAAAAGTGTCGCTTTGGGGTTGATTTTGCAGGACTTATCCCGCACGCTTACGGATACCGACGCTGACGGAATAGTCGCTGCAGTATGCGCCGAATTGCGCTCGAGCTTGGACGCAAGAATAAGAGAATAGGACGATGGCTCTCACCAAAGCAGAAATGGCCGAAGCGCTGTTCAACCAGCTCGGTCTGAACAAACGTGAGGCGCGCGAACTCGTCGATCTGTTTTTCGAAGAGGTTCGCGGCGCACTTGCCACCGGCGAACAGGTTAAACTCTCGGGCTTCGGCAATTTCGATCTGCGCGACAAGAATCAGCGACCCGGCCGCAATCCAAAAACCGGCGAGGAGATTCCGATCAGCGCGCGGCGTGTTGTCACTTTCCGGCCAGGGCAGAAGCTCAAGGCACGGGTCGAGGCATATGCTGGAAGCAAAGAACAATAACGAATTGCCGGCGATTCCCGGCAAACGTTATTTCACGATCGGCGAAGTCAGCGAGCTGTGTGGCGTGAAGCCGCACGTGCTGCGTTACTGGGAACAGGAATTCCCGCAGCTCAAGCCGGTCAAGCGCCGCGGCAATCGCCGCTACTATCAGCGCCAGGACGTAATCGTCATCCGCCAGATCCGCAGCCTGCTGTACGANNCTACGGTCGGGGCGTGGCGCAGCCTGGTAGCGCACTTGCATGGGGTGCAAGGGGTCGGAGGTTCAAATCCTCTCGCCCCGACCAAATCCGGTTTAGACTTCGATTAATAATTAGCCGCCACGGGGTCAGGAGGCAGGCATGAAGACTATTGCATTGCGAATCGTGTTGCTGTGTACGGTTGCGGTACTCACCGCCTGCGGCAGCGACACGCCTACTTCCACTGTCGATACCGACATCTCGCGCGGCACGCTGGTCGACAATCCACCGTTCCGCATTGCCTCGGTGGACGCCGCAACACTGGGCGCCCAGCTCGGCGCCAGCCCCTCGGGCGCGCAGCTGCTGCAGGTCACAGGACCGCCGGCCTGCGGTGTCGATTTCAACTACATGCATTACTGGACCGTCAACGCCAGCCCCACTGGCGACGTGGCGGCCAGCGGCTCCGCCGCGCTGATGGTGCCGACGGGCGCGTCGCCGAACTGTTCCGGGCCGCGACCCATCCTGCTGTACGCGCACGGAACCCAGACCGACAAGAGCGCCAACCTGGCCGACATCACCGACCCGAACAACAGCGAGGGCGCGCTGATCGCGGCGATGTTCGCGGCACAGGGCTACATTGTCGTCGCGCCGAACTACGTCGGTTACGACACCTCCAACGGCAGGTTTCATCCTTACCTGAACGCTGACGCGCAATCGAAAGACATGATCGACGCGCTCACCGCTGCCCGCAAGGCGCTCGGCAAGGTGTTGGCAAACACGACCACCGACAACGGCAAGCTGTTCATCACGGGTTATTCGCAGGGCGGCTTCGTTGCGATGGCGACCCACAAGGCAATGCAGGCGGCTGGCCAGCCGGTCACGGCTTCGGCGCCGATGTCGGGCCCGTACGCGCTCGAGGCTTTCGGCGATGCGGTGTTTTTCGGCAACGTCGATCTGGGCTCGACAATTTTTACGCCGCTACTGACGACCAGCTTCCAGAGGTCCTACGGCAACATCTACGCCACGACCAGCGATGTGTTCGAAGACGCGTATGCCGGCAGCATCGAGGGGTTGCTGCCGAACGCAGTGCCGATCGACCAGCTGATCGGCAGCGGCAAACTGCCGCAACTGCAACTGTTCCACGATACCGTGTGGGCTACCGGTAGCGCGCAGCTCAATGCCACGCTGAACGTGCCCGCCAATCCGCTGTTCGCGCTGGGCTTCGGGCCCGCCAACCTGGTCAAAGACACATACCGCCTCGCCTACATCATGGATGCGCTGGCGAATCCGGACGGTGCGGTGCCTACTCAGACGAACTTGCTGCCTGCGGCTGCGCCGGGCAGTACCCTGCGCCAGGCCTTTGCGCTGAATGACCTGCGCAGCTGGGTGCCGACCTCACCGGTGTTCATGTGCGGCGGCGAGAACGATCCGGTCGTGTTCTTCAGCGTCAACACGCAAGTGATGCAGGCCTTCTGGACTTACGTTGCACCGCCGGCATCGCCGTTGCTGGTCAGCGTACTCGACGTGGATTCGGCCATCACCGGTCCGGATGATCCATTCCTGCTCGCCAAGGGTGGCTTCGCGCAGACGGAGGCGGCGATCGATGCGGCTGCTGGCGGCGGCGCTGCCGGCCTGCAGGCGCGTACGCAGACCTACCACACGACGGTCGCACCATTCTGCTCAGCCGCGGCGCGCGGCTTTTTCAGCCAATTCTGAGGGCAGCGAAAATGAACACACACAATAAAATTACTGCTTGCGCAACACTTGTGGCACTGGTGGCGGCTGCGTCGGCCCTGGCCGATGGCAGCGTGCAGAGCAACGAGATCCGCGTCGGCGCCTACATCGTCAAGTACGACGCCAAGGCTGACGACCTGACAGGTCCGTACGTGCCGCCGGGCGTCAACGTAAGCGTAAAAAACGTCACCACGCCGTACTTCGCCTACCTGCGTCGCATGTCGCCGCACCTGGTTGCGCAGCTGGCCGCCGGCGTGCCGCCGAAGACCGAAACCGTCGGCAAGGGTCCGGCGACGCTGGGCTCGGTGCCGTTCAACGGCCAGGTCGTGTCGACGGCGAAGTGGTTCTCGCCCTCGGTCCTCATCAACTATGTGTTCCGCGATGAGACTGCGACGCTGCGGCCGTACCTCGGCGCGGGCCTCAACTACACGCGCTTCTACGACCTGAAGTCGACGCCCGCCGGAGATGCGGCCAACGGCGGCCCGACGGCGATCAAGCTGAGCAGCTCCATAGGCCCGGTGTTGACAGCCGGCCTGCGCTGGCACATCAAGGACCACTGGAGCGCGTACGCCTCGTACGACGTGGCACGCGTGAACAGCTACTACGTCGGCGAGACGGCCGGAGTGCAGCGCAAGACCCACATCAAGTTCAATCCATCGACGCTGGTGTTATCGATTGGCTACGCGTTTTAGCTTTGCATTCCTTGACTTGAGCGTGCCACGCCCTACAATTCCGGCCTTCCTGAAGGTGCGGGAATAGCTCAGTTGGTAGAGCGCAACCTTGCCAAGGTTGAGGTCGCGAGTTCGAGTCTCGTTTCCCGCTCCACTCACTTCATCGATGGCTAGGTGGCAGAGTGGTCATGCAGCGGCCTGCAAAGCCGCGTACGCCGGTTCGATTCCGACCCTAGCCTCCACCATCACCGTTTGCGGACGTGGCGAAACTGGTATACGCAGCAGACTTTGACAGGAGTGCCCGGGGGGAAACCCGCGGTGCAGAACCGCCCAAATTCGGGGAACGCTACCGATTCCGATCCAGGCCAATCCCGAGCCAAGCCCCGCAAGGGGAAGGTGTAGAGACTAGACGGGCGGCGCCTACAGCCGACGCAAGGAGGCCACGGCGAAGGGATAGTCCAGACCACGAACGCCAGCGACCGATGCTGGCGGCGGCGAAAGCCGAAGTGGCAGGAAAATCTGCTTCCTTGAAAAGGGAGTGTGGGTTCGAGTCCCGCCGTCCGCACCATCCATGACGCTACTTGCTGCCCAAGACCTGCACCTCTGGCGCGGCGATCTGCACGTGCTGCGCGGCCTGCATTTTGAACTTGCAGCCGGGCAGTGCCTGCAGGTCACGGGCGTCAATGGCGCCGGCAAATCCACATTGCTGCGCGCGCTCGCAGGTCTCCTGCCACTCGAGTCGGGCACCGTGCAGTGGCGCGGCTCGAACACGCGCGCCGATCCGCATGCCTATCACAGCGAGCTGGCCTGGCTCGGCCACGGCACCGCGCTCAAAGCGGATCTGTCGGCACCGGAAAATCTGCGCTACTCCGCGGGACTGCGCCGGCAGTGCGGCCGCGCTGACATGGACGCCGCGCTCGCGCGCGTCGGCTTCTCGCACAGCGACGGCCGGCTGGCGCGACAGATGTCCGCGGGCCAGCAGCGACGCGTCGCGCTCGCCCGTGTGCTGCTGCTCGATTGCGCGCTGTGGTTGCTCGATGAGCCCACCTCGAATCTCGACAGCGGCGGACAGCATATGTTCGATCAGATTCTGTCCGCGCACCTGGAGCAGGGCGGCCTGGCTGTCATAGCCTCGCATCAGGCGCTTGCAGTCCCTGCCGGGCGACTGCAGGGACTCGAACTAACATGAGCGCGCGGACTCCAATCAAGGTATCGCCAGCACGCGCGGGTTGGTTGCTGGTGCAACGCGACCTGCGCTTAGGCCTGCGCCGGCCCGGAGAATGGTTGCAGCCCTTGCTGTTCTTCCTGGTCGTGACGACCTTGTTTCCGCTGGCTACCGATCCGCAAATGTCGCGCCTCAGAGACATCGCGCCGGGCGCATTGTGGGTCGCGGCACTGTTATCGTCGCTGCTGGCGCTGGAACTGCTGTTCCGTGAAGATGGTCAGGACGGATCGCTCGAACAACTGGCAGTCTTGGGGCTGCCGCTGTCCTGGCTGCTGCTCGCCAAGACTTGCGTGCACTGGCTGCTGACGGGCCTGCCGCTGGTGCTGGTGGCGCCGCTGGTGGCCACGGCCCTGGGCGCGCCCTATGCGGCGATTCCGGGTGTGATGGCGGCGCTCCTGCTGGGCAGCGTCGCGCTGAGTCTGATCGGCGCCGTCGGCGCTGGGCTCACGCTGGGGCTGCGTCGCGGCGGAGTGCTGTTGGCGCTGCTGGTGCTGCCGCTGGCTGTGCCAGTGCTGATTTTCGGCGCGCGCGCCACGGCGTTGGCGATCGCGATTGAACCGATGGCGGCGCCGATGTACCTACTGGGTGCGATCGCCGTGCTGAGCGCAACGCTGGCGCCGCTCGCCGCCGCCGCCGCGGTGCGCATCAGTCTCGAGTAGGGCCTGGAGTAGCAATGAACTGGGTTTGGTTTCACCGCCTCGGATCGCCGCCACACTTCTTCCGCATCGCCGGCAGGATGATCCCGTGGTTCGCGTGGCTGGCCGCGATTACCGGGATTGCCGGACTAATCGGCGGTCTCGGGCTCGCGCCGCCTGATTACCAGCAGGGCGAGGGCTACCGCATCATCTTCGTGCACGTGCCGGCGGCGGTGCTGTCGACGACGGCCTATGCGGTGATGGCCAGCGCCGCCGCCGTAGGACTGATCTGGCGCATGAACGTTGCGCACGCCGTCGCGGCGAGCAGCGCGGCGGTCGGCGCCTGGTTCACCTTCGTCGCCCTCGCCACCGGGAGCCTGTGGGGTAGGCCGATGTGGGGCACGTACTGGGAGTGGGATCCACGCCTGGTTTCCGAGCTGGTGCTGCTGTTCCTGTACCTGGGTTACATGGGGCTGCGCAGCGCGATCGACGATACCGCGCGCGCCGATCGCGCCAGTGCGGTACTGGCGCTGGTCGGCGTCATCAACCTGCCGATCATTCACTACTCGGTCGACTGGTGGAACTCGCTCCATCAGGGCCACACGCTGCTGAAATTCGGCAAGGCCTCGATGCCGCCGAGCATGCTGGTGCCGCTGTTGCTGATGATGCTGGCCTTCACGCTGTATTTCGGCGCGATCCTGCTGGTACGCGCGCGTGGTGAAATCCTGCGCCGCGAGCGCAACGCCCGCTGGATCGGCGAAGCGATTGGAGCTGGATCATGATGCATTGGCTGTACATGGGTGGTTACTGGCCGTACGTGTGGCCTTCCTACCTGCTGACGCTGTTCGCCGTCACATTGAACATCTATCTCGCGCGGCGCAGCCTGTCTGCGGCGAAGAGCGAAGCGCGACGACGCGCGCAGGCACAACGGAGCGAGGCATGACCCCGAGGCAACGGCGCATGACGCTGGTGGCAGTCATCGTGTTGGGCGTGGGTGTCGCCGGCGCGCTGGCGCTGCGCGCGTTCCGCGAAAACGTGATGTTCTATTTCGACCCGAGCAAGGTGGCGGCAGGGCAGGTGAAGCAGGGCCAGCACTTCCGCCTCGGGGGTATGGTGGTCAAGGGCAGCGTGCAGCGCCAGTCCGGTTCGCTCGACGTGAAATTCACGGTGACAGACTTTGCGCACAACGTACCCGTGACCTACGACAAGGTGTTGCCGGACCTGTTCAAGGAAGGCGCGGGCGTCGTCGCACTCGGTCGGCTCGACGAGCACGGCACCTTCGTTGCGGACGAAGTGCTGGCCAAGCACGACGAGAAATACATGCCGCCTGAAGTGGCCAGATCGCTCAAGCAGGGCCAGGCGGCGGCCGCGGCGAATGGAGCGGAGGCACCACACTGATGCTCATCGAAATCGGACATTTCGCAATGATCCTGGCGCTGGCGCTGTCCGCCTGCCAGGCATTCTTCGGTATCGCCGGCGCACAACTCAAGCGCGAACGCTGGCTGGCCGTCGTGCCCTCGGCGGTTGCGGGGCAGTTCGTGTTCCTGTGCATCGGCACCTTCACGCTGGTGCACGCCTTCGTGGTCAATGATTTCTCAGTGAAGTACGTCGCCGAGCATTCCAACTCGGCGCTGCCACTTTTCTACCGCGTCGCGGCCCTGTGGGGCGCGCACGAAGGTTCGCTGCTGCTGTGGATCTTCGTGCTGGGTCTGTGGACCATCGCCGTGGCGACACGCACTGCACACCTGCCACGCGGCTATGTGGGCCGCGTGCTGGGCGTGCTGGGCGTGGTCAACTTCGGCTTCCTGTTGTTCCTGCTGTCCACCTCGAGCCCCTTCGTGCGGTTGATCCCACCGGCAGTCGACGGGAACGACCTGAATCCGCTGCTGCAGGATTTCGCGATGGCGATCCATCCGCCGATCCTCTATGCGGGATACGTCGGCATGAGCGTCAGCTTCGCCTTTGCCTGCGCCGCGATGCTGGAAGGGCGCACTGACAATGCCTGGGCGCGCTGGCAGCGGCCGTGGACGATCGTGGCCTGGGCGTTCCTCAGCTGCGGCATCGCGCTCGGCAGCTGGTGGGCCTATTACGAGTTGGGCTGGGGCGGCTGGTGGTTCTGGGACCCGGTCGAAAACGCCTCGTTCATGCCCTGGCTCGTGGGCACCGCGCTGATCCATTCGCTCGCCGTCACGGACAAGCGCGGGCTCTTCAAGAGCTGGACGCTGCTGCTGTCGGTGGCCGTCTTCTCGCTGAGCCTGCTCGGCACCTTCCTGGTGCGCTCGGGTGTGCTGGTGTCCGTGCACTCATTCGCTGCCGATCCAGCGCGCGGTTATTTCATCCTGAGTTTCCTGGTGCTGATGATCGGCGGCGCTCTCGCGCTCTACACCTGGCGCGCGCCCTCGCTCGGCTCGTCGGTGGGTTTCGAGATGGTCTCGCGCGAATCCTTCCTGCTTTTCAACAACATCCTGCTGGTCGTGGCCGCTGCAGTAGTTCTGGGCGGCACGCTCGCGCCGATGATCTCCGACATGCTGAACCTGGGGACGCTGTCGGTCGGTCCACCTTATTTCAATCCGAGTTTCCTCGTGCCGATGCTGCCGCTCGTCATGCTGGTGTCGATCGGTATCCACGCGCGCTGGCGACGCGGGGCACTCGGCGAATCGAAGCGACGCATCTTCGGCGCGCTGGCTGGCGCCTTGCTCATGGGCCTCGCCGTCACCTATGGCGTCTATGGCAGCAAAAGCATACTCACGCCGGTCGGCGCCGTGGTGGGCTTCTGGATCATATTCTCCTCGCTGATCGAGCCCATCAACCGGCTGCGCAATCGCCAGAGCCTGCCTGCCAGCCAGATCGGCATGACGATCGCGCACATCGGCCTCGGTTTCTTCGTGCTCGGCGTGACCTTCGTGAAATCGAATACCATCGAGACCGACGTGGCGCTGGCGCGCGGCGAGAGCCACCAGGTTGGCGACTACACGTTCCGTTATGACGGCGGCGAGAATATCGAGGGCCCGAACTTCGACGGCTTCCGCGGCCACGTCACTGCCATGCGCAACGGCAAGGTGGTGGCGGTGCTCTCGCCGGAGAAGCGCCACTACTTCGTGCAGGGCTCGGTGATGACCGAAGCGGCGATCAACGCCAAATGGAATCGCGACCTGCTCGTCGCACTGGGAGAGGACGTCGGCTCAGACTCCTGGAGCCTGCGGCTGCAGTACCGGCCGATGATCCGCTTCATCTGGCTGGGCGCCGCGATCATGGCACTGGGCGGCGTGACGACCCTGTTTGATCGCCGTTACAAGGTCACGCCAGCGGCGGCCACGGCGGCAGCGGCTATTTCTGACGGCAAGGCACCGGTGACGCCATGAGAAAATTTCTCATGCCGATCACAGTGCTGGCGATCTTTGCGCTCATCCTCGTAGTGCTGATCGTCGGCATTTCCAATGCGCCGCGCGAGGGTCGAAAGGATATCGTTTCGCCACTGCTGGGCAAGTCAGCGCCTGAATTTGCGCTGCCGAAACTCCTCGAGGGCGGAGCACTGTACGACGGCAAGTCACTGCGGGGCGGCTGGCACCTCGTCAATGTGTGGGGCACCTGGTGCGGCGAGTGCCGCGCTGAACACGCCATGCTGCTGCAAATCAAGGGCGAGGGCAGGGTGCCGATCATCGGCATCGACTGGAAGGATGAAGATGCGTCCGCAAAAGACTGGCTCTCGCAGCTCGGCAATCCCTACGAGACCGTCGTGACGGATCACGACGGGCGCGTGGCCATCGACTGGGGCGTCTATGGCGCACCGGAGAGTTTCCTCATCAGCCCGCAGGGCATCGTGGTGGAGAAGCAGATCGGTGCCATGACGAGCGAGGTCTGGCAGTCGAGATTCCTGCCGCACCTTTCGACTGGCATGCCCGCCGGCGCCAAGGCGGGCGCATGAAACTGCGCGCCCTGCTGGCCGCGCTCGCGCTCGCACTCGCGCTTGGCTGCAGTGCGATCGCCTTCGCCGTCGACAACACGCCACCGATCGCCGACCCGGCCATGCAGCAGCGCTACGTGGCGCTCATCAACGAATTCCGCTGCATGCAGTGCCAGAACGAAGCGCTGGCAGACTCCAACGTGGGCCTCGCAGCTGACTTGCGACTCGAGGTGCACGATCTGATCCTGAAGGGCAAGAGCGACGAGGAGATTCGCGATTTCCTGGTGGCGCGCTACGGCGAATTCATCCTGTTGCGTCCGCGCATGAGCCTGCGCAATGCCTGGTTGTGGGCAGCGCCCAGCGTGCTGCTGCTGGCTGGGCTGGCGGTTGCGCTAAGCGTCATGCGCAAGCGCTCGCGCCTGCCGATCACGGACGAAGATACCTCCGACAACACCGCAGACGCATGACCGCGTTCGTCATCTGGGCGGCCGTGTGTGCGGCGGCGGCGACTTTGTTCGTGGCCGGGCCTCTGTTGCGTCCCGCCGCCGGCGCCGCGCGTGGCGATCGCCTGCTCGGTGCAGGCGCTGGCATCCTGGTCGTGCTTGCCGCGGCTTTTTTGTATGCACACTGGAGCACCTGGTCGTGGCGCAGCGGCGCGCCCGTCACGGACGGCAACAGCGTGGAAGCGCTGCTCGCCGCCACGCAGGACCGACCTGACGACGTACAGGCCTGGCTCAACCTGGGCCGGGGCTACCTGCGTATCGCGCAGTGGCCACTTGCGCGCCGTAGCTTTCAGCATGCCGACCGCCTGAGCAAGGGCGGCAACGCGGCGGCGCTTGCGGGAATTGGCCAGACCATCGTTTTCGAGAACAACGGCAATCAGACGCCAGAGGCCGCGGCACTTTTCGAACGTGCGCTGGTGCTCGACCCACATTCGCCACAGGCCCTGTTCTACAGCGGCGTGGCGATGCTCAATGCTGGCAAGCTTGCCGAGGCGCGCGCGCGCTTTGCCGCCATGCGCGAACTGGGGCCGCCACCCCAGATCCTGGTCGCGCTCGACAAGCAGATTGCGGCCATAGACGTGGAGATCGCGCGGCGCAAGCCAGACCCTGCGACGGCGATACACCTGCTCGTGACCCTGGACTCCGCACTCCGGGACAAGGTACCCGCCGGTGCGACGCTGTTCGTGTTCGTGCGCTCGCCGCAGGGCGGCCCGCCACTCGCGGTAAAGCGCCTGACGCCCGGCTTCCCGCAGCAGGTTGACCTGTCGGCCGCGGATTCCGTCCTGGCTGGTAACCGCATCAACGCCGGCCAGCATGTCGAAGTCATGGCGCGGATATCCGCCAGTGGGACGCCCACCGCCAGCCACGGCGATCTGTACGGAGAGCTGCGCGCGGTGGCCGGTGCCCCGGCGCTGCGCGAGCTCTCGATCGGGCAGCTCAGTCCCTAGGCGTAAGCGAGCCCTAAGTGGAAGCGGGCGCTGGCTGCCCCTGAGCCAATTCCTGGAATTCCGGATCATCGCGGAGCGGTGCGAGATCGGGGTCATTCGTCATCCAGCCGATGTTGGTGACCCCGGCGGCGATCGCCTCCCGGAGTGTGGCGATGGCCTTCTTCGTCTCGCCGAGCTGTGAATACAGGCAGGCGCCGTTGTAGAGCATCACCGAATCGCCGGGACTCATCGCCAGCGCCGCCTCGCCCTCGGCAATCGCCTCGACTTTGCGCCCAACCTCGAGGAGGTGTATCGCGTAGAACATCCGCGCCCGGGAATCGTCCGGATTCTGGAGCAGGTAATTGGGGAGCAGCTCCAGCGTGCGGCGCGTTGCAGCTTGTGCCTCGTCCATGCGCCCGAGGCTCGTGTACGCCATCTTCAGGTCGCTATGGGCCACATAGAACCCGGGCTTGATCTCAATGGCGCGCTGGAACAGCGTGACCGCCTCGATGAAATGACCGGTTGAGAATTGAATCCGCCCGAGGGTCCAGTACGCGATGAAATTGTCCGGGTCGAGTTCAATCGCTTTTCGGCCAGAGGAAGCAGCCTCATCGAACTTGCCCCAGATGAAATACGACAACCCCATGGCCGCATACGCCTCGGGCAGATTGCTGTCATACATCAGCGCCTTGAAGCTGAACTCCTGCGCTTTGTCGCGGTACTGCTCCTGGCGCGAGAAATACTGGTACATCTGGCCATAAGCGCTTGAGCAGGCCGCGTAGGCCGCTGCATAGCGTGGATCGAGTTCGATGGCCTTTTCGAACAACTGGATCGCATACTCGACACTGCGCTTGGTCAGGCGGTAAAGATAATCCTGACCGCGCAGATAGAAGTCGTAAGCCTGCACGTTGACGGTCTGGCGCTTGGTGAGCGAGAGCTTTTCCGCGAAGCTCAGCTTCAGCTTCAGCGCCTCGACGATCTGCTTGGCGACCTGTTCCTGGATATCGAAGATATCGTCGAGCTTGCCCTTGTAGGTCTCGCCCCAGATCTGACGATTGGTCACTGCATCGACAAGCTGCACCGTGATGCGCACTGAATCCTGGAACTTGCGAACGCTCCCGCCGACGATGTAGCGCGCGCCGAGCTCGCGGCCAATGACCCTGATGTCCTTTTTCGCGTCCTTGAACTGCATCGACGCCCAGCGCGACACGAGTTCGATCTCGCTGACCACCGAGAGTCTTGCAATCAGCTCTTCGGTCAGCCCATCGCTGAAGTAACTGGCGTCGCTGTCGGCACTGATGTTGTCAAAGGGCAGCACCGCGAGCGCGCCGGATTCCATTGAGGCTTCGGCACCATGCACGGGGAGGGCAGGCGCCCTGCCGCCGTTTTGCACCTCGCCACTTGTCACTGGCACTGGCGCTTTGGCCGGCGGGCCGATGGTCACGCCAACGCGCTCGAGCGAGCGAATGATGGCCTTCAGTTGATCGTCCGGGTTACCGCGGAAGTACTCAATCTGTTGAATGCCCGCGAGCGGATACTGGAGGCTGGGTGGAATCTGCGTGGGCTCGAGCAGCACGGGCAGGATGTGCCCTTTGCGTTCGCTGGCCAGCAGAACCTCTTTGGTCACGTTGTGCGAGTGAACAGCGGATTCCGAGACGATCAGCAGCAGCACCTTGGCCTTCGCCAGCGCATTGACGATTTCCTCGCCCCACATCGCCGCGCCGTCGATGCTGCGCACGTCCATCCACAACGGCACGCCGGCGGCCCGGAGTTTTCCCGTGAGCTCCAGGACCTTTTCATTGTCTTCACGCGAATAACTGACGAATACTTCTTCTTGTGCCATGCGCTTCCTTTGTGACCGTTCAGGCTAGCTCATCGCAAGGCGGGAGGGGAAGTCGGCGAGCCTGAGCTGCCACACACGCAGCCACGGGGCGGATCGAATGTTACCCCTAACCGTTGTTTAACATAATATACATTACGCGAAGTAGGAGAAATGCCTCGTTCGAAGCCGTCGGTGCGCGACCGCATGTACTGGACATCGGCGTCTTTGATAACGTGGCGGCGTGAATCACGAAATCTCCTTTGCCTGTTCGCTATTGCTTGCCCTGGCAGGTTGCGCGGCTGCACCGCCTGGAGCGCCAGTGCCAACCGAAAAGCCTCAGTCGCCCATAGCGGCACAATCGCCTGCAGTCGATCCTTCGAGTCCTGCAGTTGACGCGCCACCGGCGCCTGCTCCTGCGGCGGCCGCGCCGGCAGAGCCTATCGCGACGCCTGCGGCAGCGCCGCCCGCGCCGCCAGCAGCCCCGCAAGGTGGAGTTGCGCCAGCGCCTGCAGCCAAACCGGCGCCACAAGCCAATGCCAGCAAACCCAAGCCAGCAGCGGCTCCGAAGCCGGCGGTTGCGCCGGCAGCACCGGCGGCCAGCGCGGCGGCTAAACCCGCGGCCGCACCGACGCTCGACCTGGCGGCCCTCGAGCAGCGCTTGCGCGATACGCGCGCAATTGGATTGTTTACAAAACTGTCGATCAAGAACCAGGTGGACGATCTGCTGGATGCCTTCCGGGACCACTTCAAAGGCCAGACGCCGCCTTTGACGACGTTGAGGCAACGTTATGATTTGCTGCTGATGAAGGTGCTCAGCTCGGTACAGGACGGCGATCCGCCGCTGGCCAACGATATAGCCTCCTCGCGCGAAGCGATCTGGAAGCTGCTGAATGATCCGACCAGGGTCACATCGGTCTGAATCTCAACCCGAAACCATATGGACGAATCCTATGAACGCGCGCGCTAAAGTAATTGCATTGACCGCATTCGTTGCCACGCTGGTCGGCGGCACTGTGCTTGCGGACGATTCATTCGGCAAGGATCTGATGGCCACGATCGCGCTGCAGGGAAAGCCCTGCGACCAGGTCGTCGATGCCAAGCGCAATGGCGACAGCGACTACACAGCCACCTGCAAGGATGGCCATCGCTACCACGTCTACGTCAACGCGCAGGGACGCGTGATGGTCGACAAGCTTTGAGCTGACGGCGCTCTTGCATCAGGCGCCACGACAATAGTTGCCCCAGCAACACCAGCGTAATGGCGTCGACGCTGCCGCCACCGCCTCCCCCGCCGCCATTGCTGCCGCCAGAAGGCTGAGCAGTGACGCTCACCGTCACCATCGAACTACTGCTCAGTGCCGAGTTGCTGCAATCCACCTGGAATTTGTAATCGCCCGCACTCGATTCCATTACTGACATCGTACCGCTCACCGGCAGAGTCCCAGCCCACCCATCATCGGGGCCTCCGCCAGAAGCGGAACAACTGGTGGCCTGGGTCGAACTCCAGCTCAACGTAAAGGCCTGCGCGACCTTGACGGAACCAGAACTGCTACCTAGCGCTGCCGTAACCGGGGGCGGCGGAGTGTCCACCGAATTGGCGGTGAATATCACGGTCACTGCCGCCTGTCCGCCTCCACAATCGATCCCGTAGGTATACGTGCCAGGCACCTGCTCCGTGAACACAGCGGTACCCGCCGGTGCCAGGGTGCCACTCCAAATATCGGTAGCCGAACCGCCTGTCGCCATGCAGGTACTGGGTCCGGTGGACGTCCAGGTCAGCGTGATGTTGGTGCCGACAACTGCGGTCGCCACACTCTCGCTGAACGACGGAGCAGCCTCCGCCACGATATTGATATCAACCGACGCCTGCTTGGGACCGCATGTGATTCCGAATGTGACTGTGCCGGTAGTTTGTTCGGCCAATTGCACCGAGCCCGAGGATTGGTAGTAGGAGGCGGAAATCCAGCCATCGCCGGCCACGCCACCTGTTCCTACGCACTGCGCGGTCGTATTCGAATTCCAGCTCAGCGTGAACGCGCTTCCGGCGCCGACTGTCGTACTGCTTGCCGTGAAGGTTACCGCTGGGGCAGGCAGAATTGTTGTCGACGCGCTGGCTTGCACGGTGTTGCCGCCCGTCCCGCAGCTGATTGAGTACGTCACCGGGCCGGTCTGTGTCGACACAATCGTTCTGGTCCCACGCCACGATCCCGCGGACACTGCATCGGTCCAGCCATCGCCAGGCTGCCCGCCACTGAACACACAGGGCAAGACATTGGTTTGCCAATAAAACCCAAAGGGAACACCTGTGTATTGCGTGTCCAAGGTGGGGGGAAAGTAGAGGTCGGGAGTCCCGGTCCAGTCAGCCGCAGCACTGGCCTGCACCACCTCAGCGCCCGAACCACAGGTAGCCGTGTAGATGTAATGGCCGATCGCCGCGCGCGTATCGAAGATCTTTCCGCGCGGTTCATACCCATAGCTGGGATAGGTAAAAATGTCCGCCGACGCATCGGGCCCGGCTACCGAGAGGACGCAGGGTCGTACATTTGCGATCCAGTCGACTTCGATCAGCGTGTAACCAACATTAGTTGTGCTTGCAACCGTCCCGGTGTTGGGAGTAAGCGTCAGGGCGNNGCTGGCGGCTGCCGGAGGATCATTCGTGAAAGTGACCTGCACCTGCGCCGAGACCGCGTAGGCACCTGGACCACAGCTAAGAATGTACGTGTAGGTTCCAGCGACCGATTCCGTGACGGAGTAAATTCCCTGGGTCCCCGCCCAGCCATCCCCCGCCCCCCCTCCGCTTGCCACACACGGCCCGCCGGTTGTGTCCCACCAGAGGCCGACCGACTGCCCCACTCGCATGTTCGTGGTATCCACGTTTAGCGTCACGGTTGGCGGAAGCACAGTGATCATTGTCTGGCCCGACGTGATATTCGAGCCGCTGCCACAAGTGAGCGTGTAGGTATAGGTGCCGGGTGCGGCTTCGACAAAGGAAGCGTCGCCTGAAGGTTGCTGACTGCCGTTCCAACCGTTAGCCGATCCGGCACCGGAGGCGGTGCAGGGTGCAAGCGAGGCGTTCCACCGGAGTTCGAATGGCGTGCCAAGAAGCGGACTGATCCCAGTACTGGAGATCGTGACTTGCGGCGTCACCACGGCCCAGGTGATTTGCGTCTGCGCAGTCACGGTGCGATTCGCGTTGCTACAGGAAATGCCGTAGGTGACGGTACCTGGGTAGTAGTCCGTTACTCCAGTGTTGCCGGTTGCTGCCTCGCCACCGTTTGTAACGATGTTGCCACTCCAACCATCGCCGGGCACACCACCACTTGCGGTGCAGGTCCTGGCGTTGACGACATACCAGTAAATCGATTGCGCACTGCCCGTGTTCTGGACGCCAGTAACATTCGCCGTAAAGGCAACGATGTACGGGGGCATCGCGGAGCCGTCCACCACGGTCTGACCCGTGTGGCCCGGATCCAGCACCGATTGCAGGGTAGCGTCGCCCGTGCTGCTGACCGGATCGGCGGTCGACGCGAAAATCCCGGAAAATGCGGTAGACAACGCGGTAGCCGAACTCGCACTCGGCACCTTGGGCGGATTCGCCGGGCACACGCCAGTGTTGCTTTGGGTCAGTGCGCGGACCACGGTGCCCACGAGTCTGTCGTCGGCATCGAACAATCCCGACCCGGATGCGCCCGGACCGATGCTCCCCACCTGATTTACAGTTCCCCAAAACGTGGAATCGAAACCTACGTCCAGAGATTTGGCGGGCACCGTTTCGTAGAATGCCTGGCCATACCAACCGGCGAATTGACGGTCGGCGCCCAGTGCGTGATGCGGCGTGTAGCCACCGACAAAGCCGGCGCCGGTGGCGTCCCAGCCGGCAAAGTAGGCGTCGTAAACCGCGGGCCGGTTATCCAGCTTCACCAGCCATGCGTCCTGTTGCTCGACAACAGTGGTCGCGCCGTTCTGCGTGACAATACCGGGATCGTAAATGCTGCCCAGTGTCGCACCACAGGCGCTGGTCGCATTCCAATACACGGTGATGCCTGAGGCCGCATCCGGTGCGCCGCCGTTTGGATCGCCCATCTCGCAGTGTCGCGCCGTCAGCACGTAGGGCGCGCCATCGCCGGGAACATCATTGAGCAACACACCGCTGCACTGATATTGACCTTCAATGATGAGTGCAACCGTGGACTGACCCGGTCCCTGATTGGCGGGTGTCACTTGGCAGCTGAAGTTTTCAACACATGTTGCAGTCGACGACTGCGCACTCTGCAGCGCCTGTTTTCTGTAGCGCTCGTAAGTCGGGTGGTTCGGGGCACCCGGTCTCAGGCTGCGATAACCAGCCTGGAAGCTATCGATGTTCAGCCGCACTTTGGCCGCTTCGGCGGCGTTGACCTGCAACTCGAACGACAGGCTGTCTCCTTCTGCGACGCGACTCCATATGCCACCCCGATGTATGTCCTTGGCGGAATAGTCATACGTGACGCCCGCGGCGGTAACTCTGAGCATCGCGGACGGAGGCAGCAGAGCCGCTGCAGCGTGAAACGACATGGACACGGAATTCGGGATGCGTACGGCGTATTGCCAGTGCAATGTACCGGCAGTCTTTGTCCACTGCCCCGCAGACTGTGGTGATACTGTGCGCGGAATATTTACCGCGAACGCTTCGGGTTTATCCAATGCCCGGACAATCAGCGGTTCGAGGTCGACGGCGAGTACGTCCGCGGCGGGCGGGGCTGCCCATGCCCACGCCGGACAGCCAGCCACCAATAGCAACAAGATTTGCGTGGTCTTCCGCACTGCCGGATGTGCCCCCGTTGCAGCTCCCCACAACCGCCTCGCGAGACCGAGCATATGGGTATTGGTCTAATTTGTGCAGATTTCACGCGCAGGCACCCGACCCGAACCACAAGTCCCTGATTTGACGAAGGATCTGACGACCGCGCGCCGCGTGCGTGCATAACAGAATGCGGATCGATGCGTGCGCGCAGGTGCCGATTGGAAACTTCGATATGCCCTTGCCATACAGACACGCACCGCCAATGATCCGCATATGCCGCCAGTCAAGACTCCGGAGATTGCCTACGGCTCGGACAAGAACGGGCTGGTGTGGGCTTATCAGTTCGCGCCCGACGCGACACCGCGCGAGATCAATTCCGAGTCGGTTATGGAATGGCTTGCGGCGCCGGCGACCGCGGACACTACCGGCTTTATCTGGCTGCATTTTTCGCTGTCGAATACCGGCGCGGAGCGTTGGCTGCGCCAGTCACTGCAGCTTCCGGACGGTTTCTACGAGTCGCTGCGCGAGAGCGTCGGGTCGACGCGGCTCGAGCAGGCCGGCGACNNCACGCGTCTCGAGCAGGCGGGCGATGCCCTGGTCGCGGTCATCCACGATGTCATGTTCGACGCCAGTTTCGATTCCTCCAGCGTATCGACAGTGACCCTGGGCGTGACGCCCCGCCTGGTCGTCAGTGCGCGGCTGCGCCCGCTCAGGTCGGTAGATCTACTGCGCGCCGCCGTGCGTGCCGGGCAGATCTTCCGCTCCACGGCCGAGTTGCTGGCGCACCTGCTGCGTGACCAGGCGGAAGTGCTGGTCGAGATCGTGCGCCGCTCCACCTCGCGCGTCGATGCAATCGAGGATCGCCTGCTGTCGAACCGGGTCTCGATCAGCCGCGCCGAGCTGAGCACGCTGCGACGCACGCTGGTGCGCCTGCAGCGGCTGCTGGCTCCGGAGCCCGCCGCGATGTTCCGGCTGCTGAGCAAGCCGGCCGGCTGGGTCAAGGAAGAAGATCAGCGCGATTTGCGCCAGGCGGCCGAGGAGTTTTCCGCGACAGTCGCCGATGCCACGGCCCTCGCCGAGCGCGTCAAGCTGCTGCAGGAAGAACTGATCGCACAGGTGAATGAACAGACCGGCCGCACGCTGTTCGTGCTGACCGTGGTCACGGTGCTGGCGCTGCCGATCAACCTGATTGCGGGGCTGTTCGGCATGAATGTCGGCGGCATTCCGTTTTCGCAGGTGCCGCATGGCTTCGTGGTCGTGGTGGCCGGCACCATCGTGCTGACCGCCACACTGGCGTACCTGGCGTATCGCGCATTGAATCGACACCGATGAGTGGTCCACGCACCCTGAGTGTTCTGTTGGCGCTCGCCGCTTGTTTCGCCTGGCCCGCGGCTGCAGCCGCAGCCGA
>PMNQ01000051.1 GCA_003162555.1 Gammaproteobacteria bacterium
GAAGTTGTAGATCTCGCCGTTGAAAACGATGACGTAACGTCCGCTCGCCGAGGTCATGGGTTGATTGCCGAGCGGCGATAAATCCACGATCGCCAATCGACGAAAGCCCAGTGCAATGCCGCTCGCGGGATCGAGCCACACGCCGCGGCTGTCCGGGCCGCGGTGAACCAGTGAGTCGCTCATCGAGGACAACACGTCGCCCGGACTGCGCACCAGCCCCAGAGGATCCAGGAAGCCTGCAATACCGCACATTGCCTCTAGTGCTCCGCCGCTGGTCTAGTGCGTGACAGCGACTTTGACTTGCCGTTGGCGTTGGTCAGCAACCACCTGTATGCCTCGCCATGCCTGGCGACCATGTGCGACACGGAGAACTCCGCGCTTCGCTTCAGGCCCGCGTCGCTCATCGCGAGTCGGCGCTCAACACTTCCCGCTACGGAGCACACTGCATCGACCAGCGAGGCAGTCGACGTCAGATCGAAAAACACTGCGGCATTTGTGGAACCACAAACCGTTCGGTGTTCGGGTATGTCCGAAAGAATGCACGGCAGGCCGGCAGCCATGGCTTCAAGCACGACATTCGGCATGCCTTCCCACAACGATGGCATCACCAGAGAATCATATTTTTCCATTGCGCTCCTCAGGTCCGGTTGATACCCGACGAGGTTCACGCGATCCTGGAGATCCAACTCCGCAATTCGACTCTCGACCTGGGCCTGGTGTTCACCCCGGCCACATATCGTCAATCTGGCATCGCAACGCGTTACCAACTGGGCCATCGCCTGCAGCAGCAGTGGCCAGTTCTTTTCAGTTGACAGCCGCCCGGCAAACAACAGCTGCAGCGGTTTCTCGTGCACGGTCCTGGCCGAACAGTCGTGGGCACGCGAATTCGCCACTACGCCATTGGCGATCATGAGTCCGCGCTTCCGGTGGTACAGCCACCGATACAGTCTGGAACACCGTGCGGGTTCGGTATTGGAAATGATCCCTGTGGCGCAGCCTGCCGCCACCATGAACTCCAGCGGCTTGAGCGGGGCATCATTCTTCATTGGTGTCCGATACGAAAAAAGCACCGGCACACGCCGCAGCCGTGCGGCGACCATTGCGGGGATGGTCACCACCGCAGGCAGCCATGCGTGAACGACGTCGGGCTGGAAACGGTCAATTGCCGCCAGGGTATCGGCCAGGATCAGCGGGTCCAGCTTCCATCGGCGGCGCAAGCTGAATAGCTCGACGTGCGNNCCTGCCCGTATCGTTTACGCACGCTACCGCGGCAGTCATGTCATGGGATGGCGAGTCATTGGCCAACAACATCAGCTGACGTTCAGCTCCCCCGCCTTCGAGAGAATGAATGCAGTGCAGAACTCGAATCGCGCTCATGGGCCAGTGGACTCAGCTGCCACCATCGTGCGGCGCGTCCATGCCTCCGGCAACAGTGTCGCGAGTACGAAGCATTGCCCCAGTAGTTTCACCACCAGGCCGATAAGCACGGCGATAGCGGCACCGTCGAGCCCATAGGGACCGATCAGCACAACGCACGCCAGCGCGGTCGAAATCGCCGCGGCCGCTGAGTTCCACACCTGTACCCCAAACCGGCGTGCGGCGGTCATGGCTACACCGGTCACGGAAACCAGAATCAAAACGGCCGTTCCCGCCATGGTCCAGACCAGCGTCGATTGAAACTGCGCATACCTGGCGGTGTAGATCATTGCCATGATCTGCTGCCCAGCCGTTAGTGCGATGCCAACGCACAGCACGCCCGCCAGTACAGCGGCAGCAACCATGTACAGCACGAGGCGGCAATATCGACGCGGAGTCTTCACGTAGTCTTCGGCGAGCCGCGGAACTACGGCCTGGCTCCCGGCCGCGATGACCATGTTTGCAGCGATCATCAGATAGGCGATCGCCGCGAAGTAGCCAAGTTGCTCGTGCCCCAGCTGTCGGGCCACCCAGTAGCGGGGTATGTTCATTGCCGCCATGTTCAGACCCATGACCAGGCTCAGCGGCACGCCGTCTCTGACAATGCCCGCGATAAACGGCCATCCAAACCGCATGCGCCACTCCGCGAGCCGACCCAATTGCTGCAGCAACTGCTTGGCTTTGGGCAGGTCGAACAGCAAGGCGCAGGCACTCCACGCCAATGCCAGCCCGACTGCGGCTCCCAGACCCGTATTCGTCACTTGCAACGCCACCATTGCGGCCATTCCACAGATGGCACTGCGCAACAGCATCGACTGGCCAATGGTCCGGAAGCGACTGTGCCGCTGCATCAGGCCATAACACACGTCGCTGGCGCCGTCGGCAGCACGCGCAAAGCCGAATACAACTGCCACAGCCAGTTCCTGTGGCGTACTCGACGAAGCCGCGAGCAGCAACGGAAGGATCAACAGCGCGGCCACAGTCGTGAGCAGCCTCACTCCAGCGTATGCGCCAAACGAGTGCTCTCCATGGACGTCTGTGGCCTGCAGTTGAGCAAGGCACATATTGCTGAACCCGAACAAGGGCGCAGTCAGTGCCATGCCCAGGGCGAATTCTCCCACTGCCGCAGGCGTGGCCGTTCTCGCCAGCGCAACCACGATGCCCCACTGAGCCAACGCCAGCGACATCTGCCCCAGCACTGACCAAGTAGCGCCGCTCAGCAGCGATCTCGCGTGATGCGAGCGCAGAATGCCAGCTACGCTGGTCATGCGCCGTTCGCGTCGATGCGCACTGCTGGCCGCACCACTGACGACGACGCACGCCAGATGAGCAGACAGACATAGATGAACGCCAGGGGCTTGGTGAAATTGGGCAGATCGTTGCGCACCGTGTTGGTGAAATGCCAGAAGCCAACACAGGCGAACAAGAGCCAGCCAGCGTGCTCGAGTAACGGCTTCTGATCCAGTCTCCCCAGTGCAAAGCCGAGTGCGCCGAAAAAGACGAATACCCCCAGCAAGCCGAAATTCACGTACGGTTCACCAATCGCGGTGAACCCAGCGCCGTAACCCAGGCTGAATGAAATGTCTCCCAGTATGTAGTACGAGATCCAGGTCGACAGCCCCGCAGACCGGAGTGCCTCATCACGCGCCGCGCCGCTCTTGCTGAGTACGATGTCCCGGTCCCAGCGCCTGCTCTGTGTGGTGAGGTTCGGGACCATTTCGGCGGCGGCCTGCACGTAGCTCATCCCATATCGATACGGGTCAACAGCGGGAACCCGCTCCAGCGTCTTCGCCAACACACCGACGGAACTGCCCAGCTCCTTGAAGGTATCCGCGGCATTTGCGTTGCTGAATGCCGTGCCCAGTGACCGGGCGGAAAAAGACGATAGAGTCGCCGCGGACGAGCGCAGTTCCAGGATCGCAGGAATTGCAATCAGCACGAACGCTGCGCCACCTGCCGCCAACCAAAACGGAATTTTCCGTCCCGTCCGTCGCCAGGTCACAGCGCCAGTGAGTAGTGGGAACAGTGCCAACGTCCGGTATCCGGTCGCCATGAACAGCGCGAACCCCGCGACGCATACCAACGCCGCAAACACATAGTGGGTTTTGCGTCTGGCGCCAATTAGCAGCAGAAGGCCTGCAGATGGGAACGTATAGGTGAATAGGCTGAAGCCGCGCATGTCACCAGCACCGCTGAAGAGATCCAGCCGCGAATATTGGAAAATGTTGCCAAGCTGGTTGATCATCAGCACCACCCCTGCCAAAGCCGCGAGCAACAGCCCAAAACCATAAGACCACATAGCGTCCAGAGTGCGGCTCGCGTCTTGATCCTTGTGTGTTGCCATGGCATGCCGCGACGTTGATCGCAGCGAGAGCGCTAAACCCGCACCGAAACTACCGAGCGCCAGTGCCGTGTACCAGCCAGCACGTTCGTACCATGGGTCCTGGGTAATGAGGGGGACGCTGAAGATCCCGAGTCCGACTGGCACGATAAGACCGAGGTGAAACACGCCCAATCCGAGAATGTAGATATTGGAAAAACTATAGGCGGTACCGAGTCGCCGCAT
>PMNQ01000081.1:0-16962 GCA_003162555.1 Gammaproteobacteria bacterium
CCAATGCTCGACGAAATTGCGATCCGTCAATACGCGCCTCCGCCAGGACTCCTGCGCGGCCGCGTGATAGCCATCACCGGTGCGGGCGATGGCATCGGCCGTGAGCTTTCGCTCTCGGCCGCGCGGCTCGGTGCCGAGCTCGTGCTCATCGGCCGCAACGTCAAGCGGCTCGAAGCCGTGCATGCCGAGATCGCTGCGCTGACGACGCCGGACGGACCCGTTGCCGAGGCCTGCATCGCGCCGCTCGATCTGGAGAAGTCGCTCGCCCCCGACTACGACCGGCTGGCTGCGGCCTTGCAACAACGCTATGCGCGGCTCGACGGGCTGGTGCACAACGCGGCGATACTGGGCACGCTCGCGCCGATCGAACACGCCGACATGCTCAATTGGGTGCGGGTGTTGCACGTGAATCTGACCGCCGCGTTTGCGCTGACCAAGGTGCTGCTGCCCGCGCTGCGTGCTTCAGCCGATGCGTCGGTGATATTTACCTCCAGCAGCGTGGGCCGGCGCGGCCGCGCCAACTGGGGCGCCTACGCCGTATCCAAATTCGGCGTCGAAGGACTGAGCCAGGTGCTTAGCGACGAGCTGGCAGGCAATTCAGCGGTGCGCGTCAATGCGGTGAATCCAGGTCCCACTCGCACGCGCATGCGGCGGCAGGCATACCCCGGCGAGGACCCGGCGCAGCCGATCGAGCCTGCTGCGATACTCGGTCCGTACCTGTGGTTGTTGGGACCTGAAAGCCGCGGTTTTACAGGGCAGAGTCTGAATTGTCAGGCGCCACGGCCGGTGTTTCCGCCGGCGCCACAGGGTTGAGCAAAGCCTGGACTTCCTCTGCTGTCAGTTCGCGCCATCGGCCCCGCGGCAGTGAGCGCTCAAGCTGAAGCGATCCCAGTCGTATTCGCATCAGGCGACTGACCGCAACGCCCTGCCGCTCCAGCAGTTGGCGTAGATCGTTGCCGCTCGCACCCAGCGTTTCAATCTGGTACCAGCGATTGCTGCCGGTGCCGCCGGCCTCGGCAATCGAGCGCACCTTGAGCGAGCTGCCCCGATCGAGCAGGCCGGCGCTGATCATCTGCTGTTGCTCCGCCGTCAGCTCGCCGCGCACCCGCAGGCTGTAGACCATCAACTGCGAACGCACTGCCCGCTGCAGGCGCGCGACGATGGCGCCATCGGCGCTCAGCAGCTCGAGCCCGCCGTCCACCTGCGGCAGCGGACTGATGCTCATGAAGCGTTGGCCTTTGCGCCGCGGCATGCGGCTGGCGACGGATTCCGCACCATCGGCTTTGGGCAGCAGCGCGATGCCCGGCGATCGATGACACAGCAACACCGGCTGCTCGCTATCCGCAGGGGTCTGGCGGATCAGGCGGCCATCGAGCCGCAACTGATCACCGTGGCCGACCTTGTCGCCGATGCTGGCGGCGCGCCCGTTGATCGAAAGGCGTCCGGCACGGATCCACTGCTCGGCTTCGCGGCGCGAGGCCACGCCCAGACCGGACAGCACCTTCTGCAGGCGCTCGCCCTCGCTTGCGCGCGCCATACGCTTCTAGTCTTCGCGAGTCGGGCCGGCGGCGACCAGCCCCGGGGCCGCGGACGACAGGTGCTCTTCGTGCATGAGATCGTCATCCGCATCGAGGCCGTCGTCGCTGAGCAGTGCGGCGGCCTCGATAGCCGGGCCGGCATCGCGATCGCCAGCGCCGTCCGGGACTTCGCCCTCCGGGCCCACTGGCAGCGCGAGCTGCGGGTCGATCTCGTCCAGGCCGCGCAGTTCGGCCAGCGGCGGCAGCTCATCGACGCCGCGCAAGCCGAAGTAGTCAAGGAATTCACGCGTGGTGCCCAGCAGTTCCGGGCGGCCCGGCAGTTCGCGATGGCCGACGACGCGCACCCAGTTGCGCTCGAGCAGCGTGCGGGTGATGTCGGCATTCACAGCCACGCCACGCACGGCCTCGATTTCGGCCCGCGTGATCGGTTGGCGGTAGGCGATCAGCGCCAGGGTTTCCAGCAACGCGCGCGAATAGCGCCGCGGCCGTTCCGGCCACAGGCGCGACACCTCGGTCGCGAACTCGCGCCGCACCTGGATGCGCACGCCACTGGCAGTTTCCTTCAGTTCCAGCGCGCGCGCGGCGTATTCCTGCTCGAGCTGAGTCAGGCAGACGCGAATCGCCGCGGTGCCGGGCCGTTCACTCTCGCCAAACAGCGAAGCAAGCTCCTCGAGGCCCAATGACCGGCCTGCGGCCAGCAACCCCGCCTCCACCACGTTCCTGATGTATTGCTCGTTCATGTACTGCTCGGAGCCTCTTGCTGGTCCACGCCGGGCACGAGTTGCAGTGTACGCACTGGCGGCACGCGGCGCACGTGGAGCGGTGCGAGCTGTTCGGTCTGTACGATGTCGATCAGGCCTTCGCGCAGCAGTTCGAGTATCGCCACGAAGGTCACCGTCACGCCCATGCGCCCTTCCTCGGCAGTGAACAGGCGCACGAAATCGACGAACTCGCCCGCTTCGAGTGCGGCCAGCACATTGCTCATGCGCTCGCGCACCGACAGCGGTTCGCGCTGCACGTGGTGGTGGGCGAACATCTGCGAACGGGTCGCCACGTCGCGGAACGCCAGCAGCATTTCGCGCAACGTGACCTGCGGCAGCACGCGCGCGACCGGCCGGTCGCGCAGCTCGGCACTCGCCTGGAACACGTCGCGCTCAAGGCGCGGCAGCGCATCGACGTCGGCGGCAGCGCGCTTGAAGCGCTCGTATTCCTGCAACCGGCGCACCAGTTCGGCGCGCGGATCCTCTTCGCCGTCGCCAGCGCTGGCCGGCCGCGGCAGCAACATGCGCGATTTGATCTCGGCCAGCGTCGCGGCCATGACCAGGTATTCGCCGGCCAGTTCGAGCTGCAGGTCCTGCATCAGCTCGATGTAGCGCATGTACTGGCGCGTGATCTCCGCGATCGGGATGTCGAGCACATCGAGGTTCTGGCGCCGGATCAGGTACAGCAGCAGGTCGAGCGGACCCTCGAAGGCCTCGAGAAAAACCTCCAACGCCTGCGGCGGGATGTACAGGTCGCGCGGCATGTGCGTGACCGGTTCGCCGTTGACGATGGCAAAGGGCATCTCGGCCTGCTCGGGCGCAGGCGCGATCACCACCGGCGGCGGTGGATTGGAGACCACGACTTTGAGATCCGGTTTGCTCATTCGCTGCGCAGGTGCATGGCGCGGCGCACGTCATCGAGCGTGTGCCGCGCGGATTCGCGCGCCTTCTCGGCGCCCTCGGCCACCAGATTCTTAACCAGATCGGGGTTATCCTGGTAGTCCTTTGCGCGCTCGCGCATCCCGGTGACTTCGGCCACCACCTTTTCGATCAGCGGCTGCTTGCACTCGAGGCAGCCGATGCCAGCGCTGCGGCAACCGGCACTGGCCCACTCGCGGGTTTTTTCGTCCGAGTAGATGCGATGCAGGTCGAATACCGGGCACTTGGCCGGGTCGCCCGGATCCGTGCGCCGCACGCGCGCTGGATCGGTCTGCATGGCCTTGAGCTTGCGCACCACGCTATCCGGATCCTCACGCAGGCCGATTGTGTTGCCGTACGACTTGGACATCTTGCGCCCGTCGAGTCCTGGAACCCTGGGGCTCGCGGTCAGCAGCACCTGCGGCTCGGGCAGGATGCTCACGCTGGTGCCCTCGAGGTAACCGAGCAGACGCTCGCGGTCGGCAACCGTAATGCGGGTATTGCCGCTGACGAGGGTGCGCGCGCGTTCCAGCGCGCTCAGGTCGCCCTTTTCCTGGAACTGCTTGCGCAGTTGCCGGTACAGCGTGATGTTGCGGCCGCCAAGCTCCTTGACGGCACGCTCGGCCTTGGCTTCGAAGTCCGGCTCCTGGCCGTAGAGGTTGTTGAAGCGCCGCGCGACCTCGCGCGTGAACTCCACGTGTGCCACCTGGTCCTCGCCCACCGGCACGAATGAGGGACGATAGATGAGGATGTCGGAGCTCTGCAGCAGCGGATAACCCAGGAACCCGTAGGTCGCCAGCTCTTTTTCGCGCAGCTGCTCCTGCTGATCCTTGTAGCTGGGCACGCGCTCGAGCCAGCCGAGCGGTGTAATCATCGACAGCAGCAGGTGCAGTTCAGCGTGCTCCGGAACATGCGACTGCACGAACAGCGTGGCGACGCCCGGGTTCAGCCCGGCCGCCAGCCAGTCGATGACCATCTCGTGGATCAGCTCCTGCAGGTTGGCCGTGTTGTCATAATCCGTGGTCAGCGCGTGCCAGTCGGCCACGAAGAAATAGCACTCGTACTGGTATTGCAGGTCGACCCAGTTACGCAGCGCGCCATGGTAATTGCCCAGGTGCAACTGGCCGGTCGGGCGCATACCGGATAGCACGCGCCGGGCTTGCGGAGCAGAACTCATCCGCCGGCATTATACGGGCCGGGGCTGCGTCCGTCTCAGGCTCCATGGACGGGAAATCCAGGCAGCTGGCCGCGCCCCTGGCGCAGGATCACGGGCGGTGCAACGGCCAGATCGACCACCGTGGTGGGCTCCAGTCCGCAGCTGCCCGAATCGAGCACCGCGTCGATCTGGTGTTCGAGCCGGGCACGGATCTCGCGGCCGTCGTTCAGCGGGATGTCCTCGCCAGGCAGCAGTAGCGTCGAACTCATGATCGGCTCGCCCAGCTCCGCCAGCAGCGCCTGCACCACCGGGTGATCCGGGATGCGGATGCCGATCGTGCGCCGTTGCGGGTGCTGCAGCCGGCGCGGCGTCTCGCGCGTGGCCGGCAGCAGAAACGTGAACGGTCCCGGCGTGGCAGCCTTCAGCAGCCGGAACTGCCAGGTGTCGACGCGCGCATAGCGGGCGATTTCGGCCAGGTCGCGGCACACCAGCGTGAAGTGATGGTGCTTGTCGGCCTGCCGCAGCCGCCGGATACGTTCGAGCGCTTCGGTATCGCCAATGTGACAACCGAGCGCGTAACAGCTGTCGGTCGGATAGGCGATCAGGCCACCGTCGCGCAGGATCTGTACCGCCTGTCGTATCAGCCGCAGCTGCGGGTTCTGCGGGTGCAATTCGAAATACTGGCTCAAGCGGCTAATATACGCGGCCCGGACGTGCCCTGCGGCCGCCGTTCCACTGTCCTTAAGAGGTCTGCGTAACTGATGCAAGCCGTGCTGAATTTCCTGCCACTGGCGGCGTTCGTGCTGTGCTACAAGCTCGGCGGCATTTACGCGGCGACCGTCGCGTTGATGGTGTCGATGGTGCTGCTCGCCGTTGTGGACTACCTGCGCGCCGGACGCGTTTCGGGCATGCACGCGCTGAGTACCGTGCTGGTGCTGGTGTTTGGCGGCGCCACGCTGATGTTTCACGACCCACGATTTCTGAAGGTGAAGCCGACGCTGCTGTTGTGGTTGCTGGGCCTCGCCTTTCTCGGCAGCCAGTGGATCGGCCGTGTGCCGCTCGTGCAGCGCATGCTGGAACCGGCGCTTCCGCCCGGCATGAGCCTGCCGCGCGCACGCTGGTTGCGTGTCAATCTCGTGTGGGTCGCGGCGTATTTTCTGCTCGGCGCACTCAATCTGTACGTGGCACGCGCGGCGAGCGAGCAGACCTGGGTCTATTTCAAGGTCTTCGGCCTGACGATCGCGTTGGCCGGACTCGCCATGGGCCAGGCCCTGTGGTTGCACCGGGGACACGTGGCCGCCGTGGACACGCGCCCGTGACGCGCGCCGCGGCCAGCGGTGACCGGGTTGAACGAATCCGCACGGTGGTGCAGGATGCGCTCCGCCCTGTCCGGCTGGAGATTCGCGATGACAGTGCCTCGCACGTTGGCCATGCCGGCGGCGGCGGCAAGGGGCACTTTAAGGTCCTGATCGTGTCTGAGCTGTTTTCCGGGAAATCGCGATTGCAGCGTCATCGCATGGTGCACGCGGCGTTGGCGTCACTGCTGGAAACCGATATTCATGCGCTGGTGCTGAGCACCAAGGCACCAGAAGAAGTTTCTTAACTTGTTGTTGTAACTCTATGAGAAGTAATATGAAAGTTGTCACATTCATGGCGGTTTCTGCACTGACGCTGCTGGCGGCCTGCGCGCCGAAGGGCAATCAGGCGGCGGGCACTGATGCTGCGGCCAAGGCCGTCGCGACCGTCAACGGCAAGCCGCTGTTGAGCACGCAGTTCGATTTCTTCTCCCAGACCGTGGCTGGCAAGCCGCCTTCCGAGCTGACGCCTGATCAGCGCACACAACTGCTCGATACGCTGGTGCGCGCGGAAGTTGTTGCGCAGCAGGCCGAGAAGGATGGATTGGACAAGCAGGGCGACGCACCCCAATCGCTGGCGATGATGCGCCTGCAGGTGCTCGAGCGCGCCTCTATGGCGGCCTATCTCAAGGATCGCAAACCCACCGACGTCGAACTGAAGGCCGAGTATGACGCGCAAGTCGCGGCGATGCCGAAGACCCAGTACAAGGCGCGGCACATCCTCGTGAAGACCAAGGAAGAAGCGGACAAGATCATCGCTGAACTGAAGAAAGGCGCGAAGTTCGAAAAGCTGGCATCCGAGCAGTCGCTGGATAACTCCAGGACCAATGGTGGCGATCTGGGCTGGTTCGGCCCGAACAACATGGTCAAGCCCTTTGTCGATGCCGTGGCCGCGCTGAAGAAAGGCGAGACGACGAGCGCGCCAGTCCAGAGTGAATTCGGCTGGCACGTGATTCGTCTCGACGACACGCGTGCGATCACGCCGCCCGCCTTCGATGCGGCCAAGGACAAGATCGAGCAGATCGTCGAGGCCAAGAAGTTCAAGTCGTACGAGGACGGCCTGCTGGCGGCGGCAAAAGTCGAAAAGACTCCCTGAGGATTGCGCGGCAGGCGCTGCGGAGCTAGCGCAGCTGCGTAGCGAGCAGTTGCCTGAAGGCTGCTATGCCTGAGGGCACGCTGCCCTGATGGCTCGCGCGATAGCCTGGAGATGCCAGGCCGCGCTGCGTCGATGAAGCAAGATCGATATCGAGACGCAGCGCTTCGCTGCGACCGGCGCGCGCGCGGGCGCCCTGCTCCTGCGTGCGCGCATCCGGATCGCGATAGGCATATTCGAGGCACTGCCAGCGGCTTTGACCTGCCGTCAGCGGAATGACCTGGATCGCACTGACGCCGTCTGGCCGCCACTCCAGAAGGATATTCGGCCACTGATACATGCGCTGCCAGGCCGCGCCGTCCGCACCAGTGCCGTTTGTGTCCGTGCCAGGCACCGCACGCCAGCGCAACTGGTGACCGGCCGGGTCGCTCGCAAGCTCGGGCGCACCGAAATTCTGCACGCCGCCCTGCACTTCGTGCTCGGGCATCCGGTGCAGCAGCAACTGCTCGATGGCGATCTTCCAGTCGGCGAGGACTTCGTGCTCGGAGAACTCGACCGTTTCATTGATGACGCGTGCCGGCTCACCGGTCTCGCCGCCGGGCAGGAAGCGCGGCGCGGCCGCGGCGCCTGCGGGCGCGACGCACAACAGGCCGCCGGTGACGGCCAGTTCCAGCGCAACCAATGGCGCGCTCGCCGCTGGATCAGCGGGCGTCCCGTCGAGTGCAAAGCTGAGCCGGTGCAGTGGGCAGCTGATCGCGCCCGCCAGTTTCCCACGGCGCGCCATCACCAGCGCGTGGGGCTGGTTGGGACAACTGTTGTCGAAGGCACGCGTCCGCGCCGCGTCACGCACGATGAGCGCACGGGTGGTGGCCAGCTCGATGGTCAGGTAATCGCCACGCGCGCGCAGCTCCTGCGAATGGCCCGCGAGCTGCCAGGCCGGCGCGAAACAGCGCGAGCGCTCCTCCGCGAAGCGCCGCTCCGGCGGCAGGCCGTCCCAGCCCGGCGAGGCGCCATGCGCCGGGAAATGACCCGGAAAAACCGAGGACAGGTAGGCCATGCAGCGCTGCCGTGCGGTGGCACGGTCGATGTCTTCCTCTGCCTGGAAGGCAAAACCCTNNGGAAGGCAAACCCCTGCCACAGCACCTCGAGCACGCCGATCAGGCCGAGCGAGATCGCGTCGGCGTCGAGCTGCGGCTGGCCGCTGTGCTCGATCATCCGCTCGATCAGCTCGAGCACCAGGTCGGCGAATCGATCGTCCTTCTGGCCGCAGATATCCTGGTATTCCTGCCGGGCCGTCGCCTCACCCCAGAATGCATACCAGACCGACACCTTGCGCGTGCTGGCCACCGCCGCATCGAGGTACAGCTCGACCAGCTTGGTCAGCGCCTGCACCGGTGAATGGCGCAGGCTCCCGACCGGCTCGAGCACCAGCTGCTCGAATTCGGTTGCCAGGAAGCGCAATGAGGCGACCAGCATGGCGCCTTTGGACTTGAAGTAGAATCGCACGATGCCGGGCGACAATTTCGCGATGGCCACGACCCTGGCCACCGTCGTACGCGACGGCCCATAGATATGCAGCGCCGAAATGCAGGCATCGATCAACCGCTGGCGCTGCCGGGTGGCCGAAAGACGATGCCGTGGCGGACTGGCCGGCGCGCGCCGCGGCCGGCTGCGGCGCACGCTCAAGCGCGTGCTCCCTGGATGGCGGCTCGCGCCGCGGCTGCCGGCCTTGGGCCGCTTCTGGCATAGTCGCGCATCAGATGGGTCTCAATTTCCTGACGAACTTCCGCATCAGCCGACATCGGCGCTGGCTGATCATCGCGCCGCCGATGCTGTTCCTGCTGATCTTCTTTCTGATCCCTTTTGGCTTTGCGCTGACGATCAGCTTCGCCCAGACCGCAATCCGCGTGCCGCCGTACACCGATGTCATTTCGATGGACGCGCACCATCACCTGCATCTTGCCTTGCAGCTGGATAACTACCGTTATCTGCTCACGGACAAAGTGTACGTCCTCTCTTACTTATATTCCCTGAAAACCGCGTTCTTTTCCACGCTGATNNTGCTGATCATCATCCTGCCGTTCTGGACTTCCTTCCTGCTGCGGGTCTACGCGCTCGAAGGCATCATCCGCGAGAACGGACTGCTTAACCAGGCGCTGCTGTGGCTGGGGCTTATCCACCAGCCGCTGAAGCTCATGCACACCACCGCCGCGGTCTACGTCGGCATCATTTATTCCTACCTGCCGTTCATGGTATTGCCGCTGTTCGCGACGCTGGAGAAACTCGATCGCACGCTGCTGGAAGCCTCGGCCGACCTGGGCAGCCCACCATGGCGCGCATTCCTCGACGTGACGCTGCCGCTGTCGATGCCCGGCGTAATCGCCGGATCAATGCTGGTGTTCATTCCCGCGATCGGCGAGTTCGTCATTCCCACGCTGCTGGGCGGCGCCGACAACCTGATGATCGGCCGCGTGCTGTGGGACGAGTTCTTCGGCAACCGCGACTGGCCGGTCGCCTCCGCGGTCGCGGTGGTTTTCCTGGTGTTTCTGGTCGGCCCGATTGCGATCTACCAGCATTATCAAAGCAAGGATCTGGAGGCGCACGCGTGAACGAACGCCCGCCAGCCATGCTGATGACCGTGCTCGCGATCGGCGTGGCGCTGTTGTACATCCCGATGCTGGTCATGATCGGCTATTCGTTCAACGCGTCGTCACTGGTGGGCATCTGGGGCGGTTTCTCCACCCATTGGTACATGCAGCTGATGCACAACGACCAACTGATGTCGGCCGCGTGGCTGTCGTTGCGCATCGGTTTTGTCGCCGCCACGGCGGCAATGGTGCTGGGCACGCTGGCGGCGATTGCGCTGGTGCGCTTCAAGCGATTTCGCGGCCGCTTTGCCTTGACAGCGATGGTCAACGCGCCGCTGGTGATGCCCGAAATCATTACCGGCATCACGCAGCTGTTGCTGCTGATATCCATGCTGCACCTGTTTGGCTGGCCGCACCGCGGCTTCCTGACCATCGTGCTGGCGCACGTGACCTTCTGCACCGCCTATGTGACGATCACGGTGCAATCGCGGCTCGCGAGCGCCGACCGTTCGCTGGAGGAAGCGGCCATGGACCTGGGCTCGGGTCCCGTGCGCGCCTTCATCGATACGACGCTGCCGATCATCGCCCCGGCGCTGGCCAGCGGCTGGCTGCTGAGCTTCACGCTCTCGCTTGATGACCTGGTGATCTCGAGCTTCGTGTCCGGACCCGGCGCCAGCACGCTGCCGATGGTGATCTTCTCCAAGGTGAAACTGGGCGTGAGCCCTGACATCAACGCGCTCGCAACCCTGATCATCGCCACAGTCGGTGTGGGCGTGCTGATCGCCGGCGTGCTGATGCGGCGCGCCGACCAGCAGCGCCTGCGCGATCTGCAGCTCGCCGCGCAGTAGTCAGCGCAGTAAGCAGCACGCGTCTTATTCGCCGGTCTTGACGCGCGTCCACACGCGGGTGCGGATCCGCTGCGTGGTGATCGTCGATTCCTTGCTCGGATAGAGCCGCGCCTCGACCTCGGGCGTCGGGTACAGATTGTGATCGTTCAATATCTCCGGCCGCACCCAGGCGTTGGCGGCCAGGTTGGCGTTGCCATAGTAAATTTCATTGGTGATGCGCGCGATGACCTGCGGATCGAGGATGTAGTTCAGGAACGCGTAGGCCGCTTCCGGATGTGGCGCGCCGACCGGGATCAGGAATGAAGAATAGGTCTGGTTGGCGCCCTCGGCCGGCACGGTGAATGCCAGCTGCACCGGCGCGCCGGCGGCACGCGCCCTGGCCATCACCGTGGCGTAGTCGGCCGACCAGGACATGGCAATGCACACCTCCTTGTTGGCCAGCGCAGTCATGTATTCGATGGAATCGAAGTTGCGTACATAAGGGCGCACCTTCAGCAACAGGCGCTCCGCCGCGGCGTAGTCTTCGGGCCTGGTTGAGTTGGGATCAAGATGCAGGTACTGCAACGCCAGCGACAGCACGTCCTCGGGTGAGTCGAGGAATGTCACGCCGCAATCGGCGAAGTGCGCAATGATCTCCGGCTTGAAGATCATGTCCAGGCTCCCCACCGGAGCGTCCGGCATGCGGGCGTGGATCATCTCCACGTTGTAGGCAAAACCGTTGAGGGCCTGCATGTAGGGCACGCCGTGGCGGTTGCCGGGATCGCTGGGATCGAGCTTGGCCAGGAAGCGTGGATCCAGGTTCTTCCAGTTCGGCAACTTCGTCTTGTCGAGCGGCAGGTACACACCCGCCTTGATTTCGCGGCCCGAGAAATTCGACGAGGCGCTGACCACGTCGTACCCGGATTCGCCGGCCAGCAGTCTCGCGTCCATCGTCTCTTCAGCATCGTAGGTGTCGTACACCACTTTGATGCCGGTGCGCTGCTCGAAGCGTTCGATCGTACCGGTGCCGATGAAGTCGGCCCAGTTGTACAGGAACAGTTCCTTGTCCGCGGCATGAATGCCGCAGGCGCTGGCCGCGAGCAGCAGTACGAGCACGCCGGCGCGAAGGGTGCGGGTCATGCGGAATTGAGGCCAGTGCGGCGGCGGATTGCGCCGCGACCAGTATAATGTGTGGACCCGCTGGGCGGGATCTGAAAGGAACGCGGGGGGGGATTGTAATGCGGCGAATTGTAACGGCAGGTTCCATTGCACTGGCCGGCCTGTTCCCGGCTTTGTTGTCGCAGGCTGCCAGTACTGCCGTGACTCCCGCCGAGCTGGTGCTGACGCACGCGCGAATCTACACCGCCGCCAGCCCGGAGTTCGCCGAGGCCATGGCCGTCAGCCAAGGTCAGATCCTTTATGTAGGGGATGCCGCGGGCCTGCGTCCATATATCGGGCGGCACACGCGGCGGGTCGATGCTGGCGGCCGACTGGTGCTGCCGGGGCTGGTCGATTCGCACATCCATCCGGTCGATATCGTGGAGGGCGACGATTGCGACCTGCAGAGCGGCGGCCGGACGCTGCGCGTCATAGCCGCTTTTGTGCACGCCTGCGTCGAGCACCACCGGCCTGCGCAGGGGCAGTGGCTCGACGTCTACGGCTGGAGCGTCTCCAACAACAATGCGCCCGACGCGGACTACCCAACGCTGCGGGTGGCGCTCGACAAGGCCGCGCCCGACAACCCGGTCTACCTGATGGGCGATGACGGCCACCGCGCCGCGTTCAACAGCTTAGGGCTGGCACTGGCAAAAAACGCCGAGGGCCGCCAGATCGGGCTCAGCGCACGCACGCTGGCCAGTGATTTTGCAAAGTACCGGCTGCTGGTCGGCGTCGACTCGCGGGGCGAACCCGACGGCGAAGTGAATGAGGACGCCCAGTATCTGCTGGATCAAAGGCACCTGAACTACACCGAACTGGATGCCGCCCTGGCGCACCCGGAACGCATTCCGCAACTGCTCAATCGCGCCGGTATTACCGCGGTGCTTGACGCGGAAACCGCGCCCGAAGGCCTCCCGGTCTACGAGCGAATGCTGGCTTCAGGCCACATGACGATTCGGGCCACACTCGCGCAGTATTTCAATCCGCTCTACAACCACGACGCCAGCGGCCAGATTGACTATCCCGGCATGGTGGCGCGCGCACTGGCAGTCCGTGCGCGTTACGCGTCGAACCCGCTGCTGCGGGCCGATTTCGTCAAGATTTTTGCCGACGGGGTTTCCGAAGGCAATCCATTTGCAACGCCACCGACCCTGGGTAATGCGGCGATGCTGCAACCCTACCTGCAGCCGATCTTCAGCATCGACGCCGCCGGGCATCCGAGCGTGACGGGGTATGTCGATACTGATTCAGAGCTGTGCCGCGAGGTGCGCGCCAAGCCGGAGCAATTTCAGGACATCGCCGCCTTTAGGCAGGCGCATGGCTTCCATCCCGGTCAATGCCAGGTGTCGGCGGGCAAGCTTACGGACGACCCGCAGGTCATTCGCGAAATGGCGCGCCGCATGCACCTGGCCGGATTCAACCTGCACATCCACGTCATCGGCGACCGGGCCGCGCGCGTATCGCTCGATGCGATCGAAGCCGCGCGCGCTGCGGACGGCAACAGCAGCACGCACGACAGCTTCGCGCACCTGCAGTTCGTGCAGCCGGAGGACCTGGCGCGCGTCGGGCGCGACAAGCTGTATGTGGCCTTCACCTTCTGGTGGGCCAGTTCTAACATCGACTACGACATGAGCATCGTGCCCTTCCTGCAGCACATGTCCGGCAACAGCTATGAAAGCCGCATGGTGCCGGGCAGCTACTATTTCGAGAACAGCTATCCGTTCCGTGGCGTGCGTGCGGCTGGCGGCATTGTCGTCGGGTGTTCCGATGCGCCGGTCGGCACGCGCGACCCGCAGCCGTTCGTGAACATCGCAACGGCAATGCTGCGGCATGCAACGGGGGATATGCCGCTCAACGCGGCCCAGGCGCTGACAGTGCGCGAAGCGCTCAACGCATACACGATCGAGGGCGCGCGATTCCTCGGGCGCGAACGCGACTTCGGCTCGCTCGAGGCCGGCAAATCGGCCGATTTCATCATCGTCGATCGCGACGTGCTGGCCCTGGCGGACGGCGGCAAGGCCGGCGAGATAGCTGACACGCGCGTGCTGGAGACCTGGTTCCGCGGCCAGCGCGTCTACCGCGCCGGTGAGGCGACGCGCCGCTGAAGCGGCGGGCTGATGCCCAGTTCGTCGAGGTACCAGGCCACAAAGCGTGCGGCGTAATCCTCCTGAAGCGAATACGGCCCGGGTTCGTAATAGCGTGAATTCACGCCCTCCTGATTGCGCTCGATGATCAGCTTGTCCTCGACGCTGGTGACCTGCCAGAGCCAGGTCAGGCGCTCGAGAGAATGGTCGCGCCCCTCTACGGAGTCGGCGTGCACCAGCCAGATGACTTCCATGTCGGTGCGGTCCACGCTGCGCGGTATGAAGCGGTAGATCACGCCATGGTCCGGGTAGGCCAGAAAATCGCTGGTTGGGCCGACATCGAAATAGGTCGAGCTGCCGTCATGCTGCTTGAACTCACCCATCAGCGGTGCGAGCGGCTGGCCGTCGGGCGATGCGGTGACATGCCCCGCATGCAGCGCGCTGCGCATCACTGAGATGGATTCCTGCCCGGCCCGTGCATTGAGGCCGTATCCGTCCACATCCTCGATATGAATACCGAGTGCGGCGCTGTGCGCGGCAGCGGTCCGCTCGAGTTCGGCGGTTTGCGTTGCCGGCCGCGCCAACACGTGGCGGCGGGCGAATTCCGGGTGCGAGGGCTGGCAGTGGTAGCACTCCATGTAATTCTCGACCGCCAGCTTCCAGTTCGCGCGGATCTCGAAACTGGCGCGGTGCGCCACTTTCGCGCTGGCCCAGCCATGGACGCCCGCGGCGTTGGCGAGCGCGCGCGCCGCGTCGTCGAGCGCCGGCGGCGCGTCCGCGAAGCTGATGAAGATGAGCCCCTCGAGTACGCGCAGCTGCAGCGCCTTCAGCGAGGAATCCTCGCGCCGGAAGCCCGAGGGCATCTCGCGCGCCGCGCGGAGACGCCCATCCAGTCCGTACGACCAGGCATGGTAGGGACAGGTGAAGCCGCCGCCGGCGGCGCTGCCGGAGCGTGTCACGCACACGCGCGAACCGCGGTGACGGCAGACGTTCAGCAAGGCGTGCACTGCGCCGTCGGCCGCGCGGCACAGGATCACCGATTCGCGGCCGAGATCGACCAGGAAGAAATCGCCGGTCGCCGGCACACTGCTGACATGGCCGGCGCAGAACCAGTGCCGCAGCAGGAGCCGCTCCATGTCCTGCTCGAACAGGGCCGGATCCGTGTAGTACTCGCGCGGCAGCGAGTAACCTGCGCGCGGCGTCTGCCCTATCACCGCATTCACGGCCGCTAGAGGTGCATCGTGGCGGTCAGGCCCATGGTGCGCGGCCTGAAGGTGTATTGATTCTCCTGTTCGTGCGGTGGACCCGCTGGGTTGAAGGAGTCGGCCTGCCCCTTCATGTAGTTGGTAACGGTGTGAGAATCAAACAGATTGTCGACGAAAGCCGAGACGTTCCAGTTTCCGAGCGTAACGCCACCACGCAGCTGTGCGAACCGGCTGGCGGGAACCGGGTAGGAATCGCGGTTGTATTGCGAAGTGCCTGTGTCCTGCAGGTTGGAGAGCCAGTTGTTGCGCGTTTGCAGTTGATAATCGAATCGCAAAAATGCCGGATGGTCTCCGGCCCTGAAGTCGTACTCGGCACCGGCCGAAGCCGTCCACGGCGCGTTGGTGCCGGGATTGAGATTGATGGATGCCTGGCCTGAAATGGCATCGCCGGCACGCGCCAGCGGGAGGCAGGGAATGCCGGATCCGGACGGGCAGTCCGGTGAGCGCAGCGCGCTGTCCTTGGTGTATCGCGCGGATGTGTAGCCGGTGGCGAGTTCGAACTTCATCGGCCCGGCGGCAAATTCCGCCTGCAGGTCGAAGCCCTTGGCTTCGGCCGTGCCCAGGTTGTCGGTGAACTGAAGTCCGCAGGCGCCCGGCACGTAGACATTCTGCTGGATGTCGTTCCAGCGGATGAAGTAGACGCTGGTCGCAATGCGGAAATTGCGGCCGACCGCGTTCTTGGAGCCGACCTCGAAACTCTGGGTCGAATCGGATTTGTAGGTGAGCGGTGCGCCGTTCGGGTAGCCGGTGTTGTCCAGGTCCACGTTGCAGTAATCGGGGAGCGGCGCGTTGCCGCCGCCCGCACGGAACCCCTTGGCGTAGGTGGCGTAGTACAGGTTGTTGGCGTCGGCCTGATACGCAATACTGAGTTTCGGGGTGTTCGAGGACTCTCTGCTCGATGCGGTGGCGCCGCCCGGACCGTAGTTCAGCAGGCCGTCCGCGTAATGGTCAAGAGAGAAAGAAAGCCTGGCGATTCGTTCTCCGAGCGTCACCCGGAGCTTGTCAGTCAGCGAATAACCCAACTCGCCGAAACCCGCGATCTGGCGATCAGTGGTCTGGTTGTTGTTGTAGTAGACGCTGCATGCGGGAACCGCTGACGATGCATCCGCACCCGTTCCCGGGTGACCGGGGCAATGATAGAAATCGCCGAAGAACACGTCTTCGGGGTTCACGGCATACAGGTAATCGAACAGCTCGTAGATGTGCTTGTCCTCGAGATTCTCGATGCTGGTTTCCTTCGACTGCTGCCAGAAGGCGCCGACCGTCCAGCGCCAGCGGGAGCTGTCGTCTGTCGATTGCCAGCGCACCTCCTCGGCCCAGCTACGCTGTTTGTTGGTGATCTTGTTGGGTGACTGATAATTCGTGAACCCGGGTGGCAGATGCAGGCCGTTGGCGTCGATGAGGGGATACCAGTCGCAGGGCGGTACAGTCGCGGTCGAGGTCGCACCGCAGCCGGCAATCGCCGGCTCGTCGCCGACATAGTTCGGGTCGTTGATCGGGTTCGTGGGCCAGCCCAACGCCTGGTAGTAGCTCAGGTCATAGACCGTGCCGAGGTAGGCGGTTTCCTCGTTGCGCGAATACAGCGAGGTGTTCGAGATTATCTGGCTGTGTGCCAGGTTCCATTCCAGCTTGAGCGCGGGCAGATAGTACTGGTCGGGCACCGGCAGGCGCTCTGGCGACGCGTTGTTGAACTGTCCGGCACTGGGATTCGAATACGCAGGCCAGTAGGTCGACTCGTCGTGCCGGTTGCTCTTCTGATAGACGATGCTGGGCGTGATCGTCAGGCTCGCCGCCGGCTGCCAGACCGCCGCCAGCCGCAGCATATACGCGTCGTTGTAATTGGCGGAACGCTCCGTGACCGCGCGCGAAGTCGGATCCACGCGGTCGATCCAGCCGCCATCCTTGCGGTACCAGGCGCTGACGCGCACACCCAGCGTGCCATCGATGAGTGCGGCTCCGTGGGCGACGCCCAGCTCGTAGCTGGGTTCACCGCCTGAGGTCGTGGAGAGCTCGCTGCGCACATAGGTGCTCGAACCGGTGAGCTTCGGCGCATTCATGATGTAGCGCACGGTGCCGCCTTCCGAACCGGCCCCGAACAGCGTGCCTTGCGGGCCGCGCAGGACCTCGACGCGATCCAGATCGAAAGTCTTGGGCAGCGTGTCGTCCGGATTGAAGCCGACGCTGCGCATCTGGATCGGCGTGTCGTCGATGTAGATGCC
>PMNQ01000081.1:17075-17535 GCA_003162555.1 Gammaproteobacteria bacterium
GTCAGACGATGCGTAATCATGATGGACTCCCCTGCACTATGATTGCAGCACGATGGCTGCGTTGGCATTCCAGCTTACGTAGACCTCATCACTCCAGTCGATGGACCACTCTGAAGTGCGCTGCTCGTTCTTGCCGAGCACCGTCAGAATCTTGCCAGCGGGCGTGCGAATTCGATAGGTTGAACGATTGCCGAGGTAACCGAGCTCGGCNNTTGGTGGTGCCGATGAAATCGGCGGTGAAACGGCTCTGCGGGAACTCATAGATCTCGGCCGGCGTGCCCACCTGGATGACCTTGCCGTGGTCCATGACCGCGATGCGCGTGGCGAGCGCCATCGCTTCATCCTGGTCGTGAGTCACGAATATGAAGGTCGTGCCCACTTTGTACTGGATGTTCATCAGTTCGAACTGCGTCTGTTCGCGCAGCTTTTTATCGAGCGCGCTGAGCGGCTCGTCGAGCAG
>PMNQ01000078.1 GCA_003162555.1 Gammaproteobacteria bacterium
CGGCCGCGCGGGCGCTCTCGCCCGCCGTACTGGTCGAAGTGGAAACCGAAAATCTCGACGAAGTCGCCGCCGCGCTCGCCGCGCGTTGCGACATCATCATGCTCGACGATTTTCCGCTCGCCGAGCTTGCGCGCGCCGTGGCGCTGAACCGAACGGCGACGCGACCGGCGAAGCTCGAAGCCTCAGGCGGCGTCAGCCTTGAGCGAATTGGCGCGATCGCCGCCACCGGCGTCGATTTCATCTCGGTCGGCGGCCTGACGAAACACGTGCAGGCCGTCGACCTGTCGATGCGCCTGATCTAGCCCCGCACTATTTCTTGCGCGCTGGTTTCCGGCGGGCCGGTTTCCGGGGAGCCGCGTTCTTCCGGACCGCTTTCTTGCGGGCCGGCTTGCGTACAGGCTTACGCACAACCTTGCGGGCGCGTTTGGCCGTTGGCTTCGCCGCCTTCCGCTTCGCGCTGCGCTTTTTCACCGCTGGCCGGCGCGGAGCCTTCTGCTTGGCTGGTTTCGACGCAGCAGGCTTCGCCGCAGTGGGCTTTGCTGTCGCGGGTTTTGCCCGCTCAGGTTTTACTGGCGCAGCCGCAGGCGGCTTGGTCGCCGCAGCAGGCATCGAATGCACGGCAAACATCGCGTGCTGCGGATCGAAGAACTGCACGATGCGTCCGCCGCCCGGCACGTCGATCGGGCCGTGGCACAGTTGTCCGCCCGCGGCGACGACCTTGCCGGCAACTTCATCCGCACTGCCACAGTTCGCGTAGGGGCACCAGGCCGGGGGCATCGGCCGATCGGCCGGAATCGCGTAGGCGCCGCCGAAGTCCTGGCCACCGAGTCCGAAGGTCTGGTAGTAAAAGCCACCACCCATGTCTATGGGCGCGCGCAGTTCCCAGCCGAACAACTGCTGATAGAAGGCCAGCGCCGTTTCGCGCGAGCGCGCGGCGAGTTCGTACCAGGAGAATGCGGCTTCGCCCGGAGCGCTGGCACCGGCGTCGCTCAACGGCCGGTAAACGCCAAAGCGGGCGCCTTCCGGATCGGCCAGCAGCGCGGCCCGTCCCACTGCGGGTAGATCGCGCGGAGGCTCCAGGATCCGCGCGCCCAGGCGCGAGGCCTGCGCCACGATGGCATCCACGTCAGCGGCGCCGATGTAAGCGCGCCAGTGCGGCACCGTGCCCATCACGCGTGCTTCGGCCGGCAGCGACATGTTGCCAGCCACAGGCGCAGCGCTTTTGCCGGTGAACAGCAGGTAAGGCGAGCCCGGACTGAAGGGTTGTGACTGCCACGGCAAAATGCGGCTGTAGAAAGCGGCGGCGGCGGCGGCGTCATTGCAGAGCAGTTCAGTCCAGATGAACCGCCCCTGGTAGCTGGGTTGAGCCATGGTTGTCCCCGTTAGTTGCGGCCTTTGAGACAGCCGAAGATATCGCAATCGTGTATCAGGCGACAGCGGGAGGATTGACTTCGACCGTCACGTGGACGAGCTCGGGGTGCACCCGCAACAGCGAGCGGAAATACGCCGGGGTCGCCGGCGTTGTGGCCGTCACACTGAGGATGCAGGCGTAGCGGCCCTTGCCCACCCGCCACACATGCAGGTCCTCGAGCACGGCCGGGACCGGTGAATCGCGCACTGCGTGGCGGATCTCGGCCACGATCGGGGCATCCATGTCGGCATCCAGCAGCAGCCGGCCGGTCGAGCGCAGCAGCGACACAGCCCAGGCCGCGACTACGGCGGAGCCGAACAGACCGACGCCCGCATCCAGCCAGGTGAGATGCAGGAATTTGCCGCCGGCCAGCGCCCCGATCGCCAGCAGCGAGGTCACGGCATCTGCCGCGACATGGATGTACGCGGAGCGCAGGTTCAGATCCGCATGGTGGTGCGAATGCCCCGTACCGTGGGCATGCCCCACACCGTGCGCGTGCGCCGGACCGCGGGCTGCGCCGGCCAGCATCCAGGCGGACACGAGATTAACGAGCAGGCCCAGCGTCGCGACCAGCAGCGCCTGGTCGTAGGCGATCGGCACCGGGCGCATCAGGCGCGTCACGCATTCGTAACCCATCATCAGCACCACGCCTGCCAGCAGCAGCGCGCTGGTGTAACCGCCGAGCACTTCGATCTTCCAGGTGCCGAACGCGAAGCGGACATCGTGGCGCAGCCGCCGCGCCAGCGCGTAGGCGGCGACAGATAGTCCCAGCGCGATCACGTGCGAACTCATGTGCCAGCCGTCGGCCAGCAACGCCATCGAGCCGTACCACCATCCGGCCAGCAGTTCGACCACCATCGTGACGGCGGTCAGGATCACGACCCAACGGGTGCGGCGTTCGGCGAGCGGATTGACTTCATCGAACCCGTGCTCGTGCCCGACCTGACCGCAATGATTGGGTTCGCTCATGCTGCTTCCTAAGCCGAATTGCGGCGCCTGAAGCCTTATACTGCGCGCCACTATAAACCAGCTTAGGGCCGATTCATGCTGCGCGCGAGTCGCATCCATCACTTTGGCTTCATCCGCGATTTCGTCTCGCGCTGGGATGCGCTCGCGTTGCTGGTGGTGCTGGCGCTGGTGGTTTTCCTGGCCGAGGCTAGCCGCGGCCTGCTGGAACCGCTGTCGAAACTGGACGCGACGCCGCTGTCACTCGCGCCGATCCATCTGCCCGAGTACGCCGCACGCACCACGCTGCGCATGTTTACGGCGCTGGTCCTGTCGCTCGCCTTCACGCTGAGCTACGCCACCTGGGCAGCCAAGAGCCCGCGCGCGGCGCGCGTGCTGATACCGCTGCTCGACATCCTGCAGTCGGTCCCGATCCTCGGCTTCATTTCGATCACCGTCGTGTTCTTCATGTCGCTGGTGCCTGGGCGCGTGCTGGGCGCCGAGTTCGCGGCGATCTTTGCGATCTTCACCAGCCAGGCCTGGAACATGGCCTTCAGTTTTTATCAATCGCTGCGCACCGTTCCGACTGAGCTTGAGGAGGCCGCGGCTTCCTTCCACCTGACGCCGTGGATGCGTTTCTGGCAGCTGGAAGTGCCTTTCGGGCTGCCGGCGCTGACCTGGAACATGATGATGTCGATGTCCGGCGGCTGGTTCTTCGTGGTCGCGGCTGAATCGATCAGCGTCGGCCATACGTCCGTGGCACTGCCGGGAATCGGCTCCTACATCGCACTCGCCATCGAGCAGCGCAACCTGCACGCCATCGGCTGGGCGATCACCGCCATGGCGATCGTGATCCTGGTGTACGACCAGCTGATCTTCAGGCCGCTGATCTGCTGGGTCGACCGCTTCCGCGTCGAGGATGAGCCCGGCGCCGAGCCGCCTGTGTCCTGGGCGCTGACGATGATGCGCCGTTCACGCCTGATCGGCGGTTTGACGATCGCATTCTATGCCGTGGTGCGCTGGACCAGCTGGACCTTGCCCGCGCGCGCCGCTCCTGCCCCGCAACCGCCCGCAAGCCGCGAGCGGCGTTCGCGTCTGGTCGAGCTGCTGTGGATGGGCGCCGCGCTGCTGATGGCCGCGCTGGCCTTGCGTCACCTGGCGCTGACGCTGTTGCTGGAGACGCATCTGGCCGAGTTGCGCGAGGTGTTCCTGCTGGGCCTGCTGACGCTGGCGCGTGTCGTGATTCTGATTGCTATAGCCAGCCTGATCTGGGTACCGATCGGCGTCTGGGTAGGACTGCGCCCGCGCGCCGCGCAGTTCGTGCAGCCAATCGCGCAATTTCTGGCCGCGTTCCCGGCGAACCTTTTGTTTCCGCTGGCGGTCTACCTGATCGTCTCGGAAAATCTCAATCCTGACCTGTGGCTGAGTCCGTTGATGGTGCTGGGCACGCAGTGGTACATCCTGTTCAATGTGATTGCTGGCGCCTCGGCGATGCCGGCCGAGCTGCGGCGAGCGGCGCAGAATTTCGGCGTCGGCGGCTGGCTCTGGTGGCGGCGCGTGGCACTCCCCGGCGTGTTTCCGTTTTTCGTCACCGGTGCGATCACCGCCTCGGGCGGATCCTGGAATGCCGCGATTGTCGCCGAAGTCGCCACCTGGGGCACCACGAAGTTGAGTGCGCACGGCCTGGGCGCGTACATCGCAGCCGCCACGACCGCCGGCGATTACCACCGCATCGTGCTCGGCATCGCCGCGATGAGCCTGTTCGTCGTGACCATCAACCGCTGGTTCTGGCGGCCACTGTATTACTACGCCGAACGCCGCTATCGTCTCACCTGATGCATCAGGAACTCCTCAAGTGAACGCCCGGCCCCTGTTGCAGGTCAGCGACATCGGCAAGTCATTTCCGAAGCCCGACGGCCAGGAGCTGCGGGTGCTCGAGGGCGTAAACCTGCAACTCGTCGAGGGCCAGATCGTGGGGCTCCTCGGCCGCTCGGGCTCGGGCAAATCAACTCTGCTGAGGCTGATAGCCGGGCTCACCGAGCCGAGTCACGGGAACTTAAGCTACCTGGGTGAGCCGGTGCTGGGCCCGGCCGCTGGCATCGCGATGGTGTTCCAGAGCTTCGCGCTGT
>PMNQ01000106.1:0-2538 GCA_003162555.1 Gammaproteobacteria bacterium
ACTTCCTTGACCTGCTGCTGCTTCTGCTTGCGCTTGGCAGAGTGGGCCTTCTTGTTCTGCTCGAAGAGGAACTTGCCGAAGTCCATCACCCGCACCACCGGCGGTTCCGCCGTGGGCGAGACTTCAACGAGATCAAGCTGGGCGGACAGCGCCAACTGCAGCGCGTCGAATCTCGACATCACTCCCGCTTGGGCCCCATCCGCTCCGATCACCCGCACCGATGGCGACGTGATCTCTTCATTACGGCGGATGCGCTTCGTTGCAATGGCTATACGTCAATCCTCCAACGTGTGGCGCCCGCGGCTTTCGAGCTCCTGCCGCAGCCGTTCCGAAAACGTCTGCGGGCTCATGGTGCCCAGGTCTTTTCCGCTGCGGGAGCGCACTGACAACAAGTTCGCCGCGACTTCCTTATCGCCTGCGACCAACAGGTAAGGAACGCGTTGCAGCGTATGTTCGCGAATCTTAAAGCCCACTTTCTCGTTGCGCAAGTCGCAATCGACCAGAAGCCCTTGTTTTTTCAACAAATCTGCAACATTGCGGACGTATTCGTGCTGCCGGTCGGTGATGCTCATGGCTACCGCGTGCACCGGTGACAGCCAGGCCGGGAGCCGCCCGGCATGGTGTTCGAGCAGGATCCCGAAGAATCGCTCGAGCGACCCGAAGATCGCCCGGTGGAGCATAACGGGGATCTGCTTCTGGCTGTGCTCGTCGATGTAGTGCGCACCGAGGCGCCGCGGCATGTTCAGATCGACCTGCAAGGTGCCGCATTGCCAGTCACGGCCGATCGCGTCGCGCAACACGAATTCGAGCTTGGGACCGTAAAAGGCGCCCTCACCCGGATTCAGCGTGTACTGGATGCCGGCGGCCTCGGCCGCCTGCTTGAGGGCCGATTCCGCCTGGTCCCAGATCGCGTCTTCACCCACCCGCTTGGCCGGGCGATCCGAGAACTTGATGACCACATCATCGAAGCCGAAATCACGATAGATGCTGAGGATGAGCTGCGTGCTCAACACCGATTCCGCAGTGATCTGTTCGGGCGCAATGAAGATGTGCGCGTCGTCCTGCGTGAAGGCGCGCACGCGCATCAGGCCGTGAAGCGCGCCCGAGGGCTCGTAGCGATGCACTTTGCCAAACTCGGCGAAACGGATCGGCAGGTCGCGATAGCTACGGATCCCCTGCTTGAAGATCTGCACGTGCCCCGGGCAGTTCATGGGCTTGATCGCGTAGACGCGCTCGTCGGGCGTCTGCGTCGTGTACATGTTTTCGCCGAACTGTTCCCAGTGGCCGGATGCGACCCATAGGCTCCGGTCCATCAGCTCAGGCCCGTTCACTTCCTGGAATCCGGCTGCTTCCTGCTTGACCCGCATATAACTGATCAGTTGCTGGAAAATGCGCCAGCCCTTGGGATGCCAGAACACCGCGCCGGGCGCCTCGTCCTGCATGTGGAACAGGTCGAGCTCGCGGCCTATGCGGCGGTGGTCGCGTTTTTCGGCTTCCTCCAATCGATGCAGGTATGCATCAAGCTGCTGCTGAGTAGGCCATGCGGTGCCGTAGATCCGCTGCAGCATCTCGTTGCGTGAATCGCCGCGCCAGTACGCGCCGGCGAGCTTCATCAGCTTNNGGCACGTGCGGGCCGCGGCACAGGTCTTCCCAATCGCCCTGCCCGTACAGGCTGATATTTTCACCTGCAGGAATGCTGCCGATGATCTCGGCTTTGTAGTTTTCACCCTGATTGCGGAAGTGTTCGACGGCCGCATCGCGCGGCAACTCGCGGCGCCGCACCGGCTGGTCGGCCTTCGCCAGCTCGAGCATGCGCGCTTCGATCTTCGCCAGATCCTCGGTCGTGAACGGCGTCTTGCGCGAGAAATCGTAGAAGAAGCCGTCCTCGATCACGGGGCCGATGGTGACCTGCGTTTCCGGGTACAGCTGCTTGACCGCCTGGGCGAGCAGATGCGCGGTCGAATGACGGATGATCTCCAGCCCTTCCGGGTCGCGCTCGGTGACGATCGCGAGCGTCGCATCCTGTTCAATGCGAAAGCTCGTGTCGACTAGCTTGCCGTTGACCTTGCCGCCCAGTGCCGCGCGCGCCAGGCCAGGGCCAATGCTCACAGCGACCTCGGCCACGGTGACCGCGTGGTCGAAGCTGCGTTGGGAGCCATCAGGCAGCGTGATAACCGGCACGGGGTCTCTCTGGTGAAAAAATGGTAGGCGCGACTGGGATCGAACCAGCGACCACCACCATGTCAAGGTGATGCTCTACCACTGAGCTACGCGCCTGTACAAGGGCCTGTCTACACTTGATACATCGATGCGTTGCTGCTCAAAAGGCTTTCAGGCAAGGCGCGAGGCGCGCAGCGTGNNTGTATCAAGTGTAGACAGGCCCTCTTGCGGCCGGAACGATACCGGAGGGTCGTGCGACTGGCAAGCTAAAGCGCGGATTTCCCTCGCATTTCAGCCCTTGCGCGTGACCTGCGGAACAAGCGGTCCGCCGCTCAACTCCAGTTCGAGCGCGCGCATCCCTTCGATCTGATCGCGCAC
>PMNQ01000106.1:2546-2675 GCA_003162555.1 Gammaproteobacteria bacterium
GCCGCCTGCTCGAATTCCAGATTGCGCGCGTGCCGGTACATGAGTTCTTCGAGGCGATGAACCTCGCGCCCGGCCTCGGCCAGGGTGCGCGGCACTGCCACCGGCACCGGCCGGCCGCCGCCCTTGCCG
>PMNQ01000164.1 GCA_003162555.1 Gammaproteobacteria bacterium
GGATCTGCTCGCGCCACGGGCCTAGCCGCGGCGCCTGCGCCACGAGCGTGAGGTCGGCGTTCACCACGCGCCAGGAGCGGCGCGCGAGCATCTCGATTGCCGCCGTGACGAACTGGCGGCTGTCTGCCCCACGCCAGCGTGGATCGCTGTCCGGGAAATGCTCGCCGATATCGCCCAAGCCCGCCGCGCCCAGCAACGCATCGACCAGCGCATGCAGCAGCACGTCGCCGTCCGAATGCGCCACGACGCCATGGCTGTGCGCGATGCGCACGCCGCCGAGCACGACCGAATCTCCCGGCCCGAAGGCATGCACATCGATTCCCGAACCTACACGCATTGCTTTCCGCCTCTGCTTCGTTCGGCAAGTATGGCCTCCGCCACCACAAGATCCTCGCGATTCGTGATCTTGATGTTGCCGTCTGCGGCCTCCACGAGCAACGCCGCTGCCCCCTGCCACTCCATAGCCTGCGCCTCATCGGTCGGCGTACGCCCCGTCTCCCGTGCGGCGCGCAGCGCGGCCAGCAGCGCTTCCAACCGGAACATCTGCGGCGTCAGCGCGCGCCACAGACCTGCGCGCTCAATCGTGCGCTCGCAAGTGAGGCTGGCATCCGCGCTCTTGAGCGTATCGGCGACCGGCGCGGCCAGCAGCGCGCCGTGCGGCTGCGCGGCGCCGGCAAGCAGCAGGCTGTCCAGGTCGCGCGCGCTCAGGCAGGGACGTGCGGCATCGTGGACCAGCACCCAGTCAGAGGCCGCGGCGCTGCGCCCTGCCAATCCCTCGAGGCCGCAGCACACTGAATCCGATCGCTCTGCTCCGCCGGCCACCGTCAGTACTTTCGCGCTCAGACGTGCGCGCAAGCTTTGGTCCGCGAGCGCCCCCGCATCCAGCGCCAGCGCGATCGCGACGCAGCGCGAATCGGCGATGAACGGCCGCAAGGCCACCTCAACGACGGTGCTCGATGCCAGCGGCCAATGCTGTTTTGGAACGGCGCCACCAAAGCGGCGCCCGGCGCCCGCAGCCGGTACCACGACCCAGTAGCGCATTGTTCCTTGAGCCTGAGAAGGCAGCGGCTGCCGGCGCCGCTCAGCGCGCAGCCGTATGCGTGGCGGGCGCAGTGAGCCCGGCAGGTGCAGCTGGCGCGGCTGCGCCGGCATCCGGCCCTGCCGCAGGCGGCGCAACCGGAACGGCGGGTGAGCCCGAGGTCACCTGGAAGAACGTCTCGTTCTTGCCGATCATCCCCAGGTCGGTGCGCGCGCGTTCTTCAAGCGCGACAAAACCCTGCTTGAGATCGCGCACTTCGGCGGCGAGCTGCCGGTTGCGCTCGGAGAGCCGCTGGTTGTCGGCTTCCTGGCCCGCCACCGCGGCGCGCAGGCGCAGCACTTCGCTCACGCCGTCGCCGGAAAACCAGACGCGGTACTGCAGCAGCAGCAGTGCTGTGATCAGCGCGGCGGCAAACCATTTCACGGCACAAACCTCACGCGCGATTCACCTGGTGCGCGAATCATAGATCAGATCCGCACCGGGAAGGCCTCGCGGCCCGCATATCGGGCCTGCGCGCCGAGCGCTTCCTCGATGCGCAGCAGCTGNNGCGATGGTGGTGTCCTCGGTCTCCCCCGAGCGGTGCGAGACCACGGAGGCGTAGTGCGCCTGGTCGGCCATGTCGATGGCGGCGAGCGTTTCGCTGAGCGTGCCGATCTGGTTGGGCTTGATCAGGATGGCGTTGGCGATCCCGCGTGATATGCCCTCGGCCAGGATTTTCGTGTTGGTCACGAACAGGTCGTCACCGACCAGCTGCAGCTTGCGCCCCAGTTCCGCCGTCAGGTGCGACCAGCCGGCCCAGTCGGACTCGCCCATGCCATCCTCGATGGTGATGATCGGGTAGCGCGCGGCCAGGTCGGCCAGATACCGGCTGAACTCGGCCGAGGAAAAACTGCGGTGCTCGGCCGCGAACTCGTACTTGCCGTCGCGGAAGAATTCGGAACTGGCCACATCGAGGCCGAGGTAGATGTCCTTGCCCGGTTTGTAGCCGGCTTGCTCCACCGCCTGCAATATGGTCTGTAGCGCGGCCTCGTTCGAGGGCAGGTCGGGCGCGAAGCCGCCCTCGTCGCCAACCGCGGTGCTGAGGCCCTTCTCGTTGAGGATTTTCTTCAGCGTGTGGAAGATCTCCGCACCGTAGCGCAGTGCTTCCCGCAATGAAGGCGCGCCGACCGGCAGGATCATGAACTCCTGGATGTCGAGGCTGTTGTTGGCGTGCGCCCCGCCGTTGATGATGTTCATCATCGGCACCGGCAGCACCGCTTCGCGTTTGCCGCCGAGGTAGCGAAACAGCGGCTTGCCCGCTTCGCGGGCCGCCGCGTGCGCGTTGGCGAGCGAAATCGCCAGCAGCGCGTTGGCGCCCAGCCGGCTCTTGGTGTCGGTGCCGTCGAGTTCGATCATGCAGGCATCGAGCCCGGCCTGGTCCTCGGTCTCACGGCCGACCACGGCCGCGCGCAGCACCGTGTTGACGTTCTTGACGGCCTTCTGCACGCCCTTGCCGCCGTAGCGCTTCTTGTCACCGTCGCGCAGCTCGACCGCCTCGCGCGATCCGGTGGATGCGCCCGAGGGCACCGCCGCGCGGCCCATGGCGCCGCTGGCCAGCGTGACTTCGGCCTCGACGGTCGGATTGCCGCGCGAATCGATGATTTCGCGGCCCAGCACTTCGGCGATACGGGTCATAGTGAACTTTCCTCAAACGGACTGGACTTGGCGACGCGATCCAGTTGCTGCAGTGTCGCCAGCAGGCTGGCCATGCGCGTCAACGGCCAGGCATTGGGCCCGTCCGACAGCGCCTGGTCTGGACGCGGATGGGTTTCCATGAATACGCCGGCCACACCCGCCGCAACCGCGGCGCGCGCCAGCACGGGCACGAATTCGCGCTGGCCGCCGGAGACGCCGGCGCCCGCGCCGGGCAGCTGCACTGAATGCGTGGCGTCGAACACCACCGGACACCCGGTCGCGCGCATGATCGACAGCGCGCGCATGTCGGTGATCAGGTTCTGGTAGCCGAAGCTGAAGCCGCGCTCGCACACCATGATCGACTCATTCCCGGTCGCGCGCGCCTTGTCCACCACCTGCTGCATTTCCCACGGCGAGAGGAACTGGCCCTTCTTGATGTTCACAGGTTTGCCCGCGGCGGCAACGCTGCGGATGAAATTGGTCTGCCGGCACAGGAATGCCGGCGTCTGCAGCACATCGACGACGCTCGCCACCTCGTTGATCGGCGTGTCTTCGTGCACGTCGGTAAGCACCGGGACGTTGAATCTACTGCGAACGTCGCTCAACACCTTGAGTCCGGCTTCGAGTCCAGGACCGCGAAAACTCGTGCCCGAGGAGCGGTTCGCCTTGTCGAAGGAAGCCTTGAAGATGTACGGCATGCCGATGGCGGCGGTGAGCTCGCACATGCGGCCGGCCACTTCCTCGACCAGCGCCGCGGACTCGATCACGCAGGGTCCGGCGATCAGGAACAGCGGCCGGTCGATGCCGACCTCGAAACCGGCCAGTTTCATGCGCTGGCGGCGACCGGCAGCTGTGCGGCGCGGCACGCGCGCGCGGCGCGCACGAAACCACTGAACAGCGGGTGGCCATCGCGCGGCGTCGAGGTGAATTCCGGATGGAACTGCGTCGCGAGGAACCACGGGTGCGAGGGCAGCTCGATGATCTCGACCAGTTCGTCCTGCGACAGGCCCGAAAACACCAGCCCCGCGCGCTGGAACTGCTGCATGAAGGTGTTGTTGAATTCGTAGCGGTGCCGGTGCCGCTCCATGATCTCATCGCGCCCGTACAGCTCGCGCGCCACGGTGCCCGCGGCCAGATGCACGGCCTGCGCGCCCAGGCGCATGCTGCCGCCGAGGGCCGAGGTCTCGGTGCGCTGCTGCACGCCGCGCGCCTGGTCCTGCCACTCGGTGATCAGGCCGATGACCGGATGGGTGCTGGCGCGGTTGAATTCAGTGCTGTGCGCGTCGGCAAAGCCCAGCACATGACGCGCGTATTCGATGATCGCGAGCTGCATGCCTAAGCAAATGCCGAGGTACGGAATTCGCTGTTCGCGCGCATAGCGCACCGCCTGGATCTTGCCCTCGATGCCGCGCTCGCCAAAGCCGCCGGGCACCAGGATCGCATCCATGCCGGCGAGGCTTCCCACGCCGTCGCGCTCGATGTCGGTCGATTCAACGTAGTGCACCCGCACGCGCGTGCGCGTCTTCAGGCCCGCGTGCATCAGCGCTTCGTTCAGCGAGATATAGGAATCGCGGATCTGCACGTACTTGCCGACCATGGCGATGTCGACCTGGCCGTCGGTGTTGACGCGGGCATTGACGACCTGGCGCCACTCGCTCAGATCAGCCGGCGGCGCATCGATGCGGAGCTTGTCGCACACGATGTCATCCAGCCCCTGATCGTGCAGCAGCAGCGGAATCTTGTAGATGTCGTCGGAGTCTACTGCGGAGATCACTGCACGCTCCTCGACATTGGTGAACAGCGCGATCTTGCGGCGCTGCTCGTCCGGCAGCATCGCCTGGCAGCGGCACAGCAGGATATCGGGCTGGATGCCGATCGAGCG
>PMNQ01000161.1 GCA_003162555.1 Gammaproteobacteria bacterium
CCTCGATGGGTTCGCCCGCATCGAGCGGCGAATCGACATTCTTCTGGGTCAGGAACGGGAGCGCGTCGGCGATGCCGCGCAAGCTCGCGGCCAGAGATGGGTAACCGGCTTCGAAGCGCACGGCCAGCGCCTCCAGCCGCGGTGCGTGGCTTTCGGCGCCCGATGCGCGGCCGATGTCCGCGGCAATTTCCGCCAGCAACCGGCGCGCCTCGTCGTCGAGCTGTGGCGCGTCCTTCAGCTCGGCGTGCAAGCGGGCGAGCGCTTCGTGCAGGGTTTGTTTGCTCATGCGCGCCATGATAGCCGATCAGCCAGTGCCAGCCGAGCGCTGCGCCAATTCAGAACAGATCCAGAGACTTCTCGGCGGGCGGCACCTGCGCCAATGACTGCGCCTCGGCCGCGCTCACGAGGCTCCCGACGCGCACACCCAGCAGCCGCAGCCGGCGATCCAGCGGCGCGCGCTTCAGGCACCGGCCTGCGGTGCGACGGATCACGGCCGCATCCGCGGTGTGAAAATCCAGCGTCTGCGCGCGGGTCACCGATTGAAAATTGTCGTAGCGCAGTTTCACGCCGATCGTGCGGCCAGCGTAGCCGTGCTGCGCGAGGTCCGCGGCCAGGCGTTCGCACAACGAGGTAAACACCGCGCTCAATTCCGGCCGGTCGCGTACCGCGTGCAGGTCGCGCTCGAAAGTCGTCTCGCAGCTCATCGACACCGGCTCGCTGTGCGTGCTGAGTTCACGTTGGTCGCGCCCCCATGACACCTCGTGCAGCCAGTGGCCGGTGTGGCGCCCGAATTCTTCGATCAGCCAGCGCAGTTCGCAACGCGCCAGTTCACCGATGGTGCGCACACCGAGCTGTTCGAGACGCGCGCTGGCCTTCGGTCCGACGCCATTGATCTTGCGGCACGGCAGCGGCCAGACGCGCTCGGCGAGATCGCGGGCGTAGATAATCGTGACGCCGTTGGGCTTGTCGAACTCGCTGGCCAGCTTCGCCAGCAACTTGTTGGGCGCCACGCCGATGGAACAACTGAGCCCGGTGCTCGCGCGTATCGCCTTCTGGATGCGCAATGCGAGTGGCTGGCCACCGTTTTCGGCGCCACCCTCTACCGCGTCGAAATCGATGTACACCTCGTCGATGCCGCGATCCTCGACGCGCGGCGCGATCGCGGCAATCTCGTCCTTGAACAGGCGCGAGTAACGCCGGTACTCATCGAAATCCGCGGGCAGCAACACCGCCTGCGGACACAGGCGCGCCGCCTGCATCAGGCCCATGCCCGAATGCACGCCAAATTCCCGCGCCGCGTAGGTGGCGGTCGTGACGACGCCGCGGCCCTGGTAGCTGTCGAGACGCTCAAAACTGTCCGGCTTGTCACTGCTGGACTTGCCTTCGCGGGCATTGTCATCACGGCTGGAACGGCGGCGTCCGCCGATGACGACCGGGTGACCCTCGAGCTGCGGATAGCGGAGCAGCTCCACGGACGCGTAGAAGGCGTCCATGTCCAGATGCGCAATGCGCCGCTCGGGCGCAGCCGCCGGCTCGCTCATGCGTCCGGCTGGCCGTGCCAGAACCGGCGGTGCAGCGGACGTGCGCCGAGGTTGTTCACCAGCTCGGCCGGCTGCTCGACATTCCAGACGGCCAGGTCGCACCACATGCCGGGAGCGATCGTACCGATTGCATCCTGCAGGCCGAGCGCGCGCGCCGCGTGGCAAGTGACGCCCGCGAGACACTCCGCGGTGCCAAGCCCGAATTCCACCGCCGCCAGGTTCATCGCCGTCAGCAACGAAGTCAGCGGCGAGGTACCGGGATTGCAATCGGTCGCGACTGCCATCGGCACACCAGCGCGCCGCAGCGCTTCGACCGGCGGACGTTGTCGCTCGCGCAGAAAATAAAACGCACCTGGCAGCAGCACGGCCACGGTTCCGGCCCGCGCCAGTGCGGCGACGCCGTCCTCATCGGTGTACTCGAGATGATCGGCGGACAGTGCGTGATGCTGCGCCGCGAGCCGCGCGCCGTGCATGTTGGAAAGCTGATCGGCATGCAGTTTCACGCGCAGCCCGTGCGCTTGCGCGGCCGCGAAGATCCGCGCAACCTGCGGCGCCGTGAACGCGACGGATTCGCAGTAAGCGTCGAAGGCATCGGCGAGGCCGCTCGCCGCCACCGCCGGAATCAGTTCCTTGCACAGCCGCTCCACGTAGCCCTCGGCGTCGCCGCCATGTTCCGGCGGCAGCGCATGTGCGCCCAGGTAAGTCGTCGCTACGCCAAGCGCACGCTGATCGGCGATGGCGCGCGCCGCGCGCAGCATGCGCAGCTCGGGGTCCAGGTCGAGGCCATAGCCCGACTTGATCTCGAGCGTGGTGACGCCCTCGGCGAGCAACGCGTCGACGCGCGGCAGCGCGGTGTCGATAAGCTGCTGCAGGCTTGCCGCGCGCGTCGCCCTGACCGTCGAAAGTATTCCGCCGCCCGATTGCGCGATGCTCTGGTAACTCTCGCCGGCCCGGCGACGCTCGAACTCCGCGGCGCGATTGCCGGCGTGCACGATGTGCGTGTGGCAATCGATGAAACCTGGTGTGACCAGGCGTCCACCTGCGTCGTACAACGCGGCCCCTGGATAGCGCTGCTGCAGATCGTGCAGCGCGCCGGATGCGGTGATGCGGCCCTGCTGCTCCGCAATGGCCAGCGGCAGGACCGAAACAGCTGCGCCCAGGCCCGCAGCGCCTGGCACGGCAGTCCAGACCCTGCCATTGGCGATGATCCGGGTGGCGCTGGTCGCGGGCATGAGTGCGAGATTACCCGCCCCGCACTGCCGGCGCCATGCGGTGCTAACATGTTGCGGATGCAAGCGGGGGCAGGCACGGCACAGAGCGCAGTCACTTACGCCAACCTGTGGCGGGACGGCCGCTGGCTGCACAATGCCACCGTACACATCGATGCCCACGGCAATGTGGCGGACGTTTCGACATCAGCGCGGGCCAACGCGCCGGTGATCCCCGGCCTGACCGTTCCGGGTCTGGTGGACGCCCACTGCCACGCATTCCAGCGTGCGCTTGGCGCCTGGACACAGCGCGCGGCGGGTACACGTGATGATTTCTGGAGCTGGCGCGAAACCATGTACGCGCTGGCCGGACGCCTCGGGCGCGAAGACCTCGAGGCGATCACGGCGCGTTGCTACCTGGAACTGCTGCGCGGCGGCTACACCTCGGTCGCCGAATTCCTTTACCTGCACCGGCTCGGCGACCGGCGCAATCTGGACGCCGACGCAAGTGTCGCCGCGGCGGCGCACTGCAGCGGCATGCGCCTCACGCTGTTGCCGACGCTCTACCAGCATTCTGATTTCGGCGGCGCTGCACCGAAACCCGGCCAGCAACCGTTCGTGCGCGACACGGCGCGGTTTCTCGAAGATTGGCAGGAGCTGTGCCGACGCTACCCCGCCGGTAGCCCGGTCGCACTGGGCGTGGCCTTCCACAGCCTGCGCGCCGTGGACATCGACACGATTGCGCGCGTGCAGCATGCGCTGCAGGACAACCCGCTGTGCCGCTGCGTGCACATCCATGTCGCGGAGCAACCTGCGGAGGTCACAGGATGCATGCGCCAGCACGGACTGCCGCCAGTGGCGCTGCTCGCATCGCGCGGGCTGCTGTCACCTAAATGGGCGCTGGTGCACGCGACCCAGTCCAGCGAAGCCGAGTTCGCGCAGATTCGCGCCGCGCAAGCCACCGTTGTGTTGTGCCCGACGACCGAAGCCGATCTGGGTGATGGCTGCCCGGTCGTGGCGCCGTTCCTCGAGGCCGGTGGACAGATGGCCATCGGTTCCGACAGCAACATCGGCCGCAGTTCGCTCGACGAGTTGCGCCAGCTCGAGTGGTCGCAGCGGCTGGCACGCGGCCGGCGCAACGTGTTCAGCGTCGCGGCCGAGCCCGCGGTCGCGGATCGGTTGTTCCGCATCGCGCATGCGGGCGGACAGCGCGCGATCGGTGCTGCGGCCGCGGCCGATTTCGTCACCTACGACGCGCACGAGGGCGACTCGGATTTGCAGGCAGGCACCGAAATCTTAAGCGCACTGGTGTTCGATGCGGTCGCGCCGCGTGCGCGCCAGGTTCTGGTCGGCGGCCGCTGGGTCATCCGCGACGGTGCGCATCCGGAGGAAGCTGGCATCGAATCACGTTATCGCGAGACGATCGGGCGATTGCGACAGGAAATACTTAAGTGGAACACAACATGACTGATGAAGCCCCCCGTGTGATCCGCGCTCCGCGCGGCAAGACACTGAGCGCACGCTCCTGGCTGACCGAAGCCCCGCTGCGCATGCTGATGAACAATCTCGATCCAGACGTGGCGGAACGGCCCGGCGACCTGGTCGTGTACGGCGGCATCGGCAAGGCCGCGCGCAACTGGGCCTGCTACGACGCGATTGTCGCGAGCTTGCGCGCGCTTGGGGACGACGAGACGCTGTTGATCCAGTCCGGCCGGCCGGTGGGCGTNNTGCCGCACTGGGCCACCTGGGAACACTTCAACGAACTCGACCGCCGCGGACTGATGATGTTCGGGCAGATGACTGCCGGCTCCTGGATCTACATCGGTTCGCAGGGCATCGTGCAGGGCACCTATGAGACCTTCGTCGAGATGGGTCGCCGTCATTTCGACGGCAAGCTCAAGGGCCACTGGGTGCTGACAGCCGGTCTCGGCGGCATGGGCGGCGCGCAGCCGCTCGCCGCAACCATGGCGGGCGCCTCGATGCTCGCCATCGAATGTCGACAGTCGAGCATCGACATGCGATTGCGTACCCGTTACCTGGATCGCCAGGCCGCCACGCTCGATGAGGCGCTGGCGATGCTCGCTGCCGCGAAATCGAGCGGCGAGGCGGTCTCGATCGGACTGTGCGCCAATGCCGCGGAAGTGCTGCCGGAAATGTTGAAGCGCGGAATCCGGCCGGACGCGGTCACGGATCAGACCTCGGCTCACGATCCGGTGCATGGCTATCTGCCCGCCGGCTGGACTGTACCGCAGTGGGAAGAGCAGCAGAAAACCGACCCGGCACGGGTCAGCGCCGCCGCCTGCCTATCCATGGCGGTGCATGTGCGCGCGATGCTGGAATTCAAGCGCATGGGCATCCCCACCTTCGACTACGGCAACAACATCCGCCAGGTGGCGCTCGGCCAGGGCGTGAAGGACGCCTTCGACATCCCGGGCTTCGTGCCCGAGTACGTGCGACCGCTGTTCTGCCGCGGCATCGGTCCGTTCCGCTGGGTGGCCCTCTCGGGCGATCCGGCCGACATCGCGAAGACCGACGCCAAAGTGCGCGAGCTGATACCCGGTGACGCACACCTGCATCGCTGGCTCGACATGGCGGCCGAGCGTATCCAGTTCCAGGGGCTGCCCGCACGGATATGCTGGGTCGGTCTCGGAGATCGGCACAGACTGGGCCTGGCCTTCAACGAGATGGTCGCCTCGGGCGAACTTTCCGCCCCGATCGTCATCGGCCGCGATCATCTCGACTCGGGCTCGGTCGCGAGCCCCAACCGCGAGACCGAGGCGATGCGCGACGGCTCGGATGCGATCGCCGACTGGCCGCTCCTGAACGCGCTGGTCAACACCGCGGCCGGCGCCACCTGGGTCTCGATCCANNGCGCGCGCGATCATCACCTGAATCTGCCGATGCTCACCGGCAAGGCGGCGCAGTGAGTCGGCTGCGCGCCGGCGCGTTGACGCTGGACGCGCTGCGCGCAGCGTACGCCGAGCCGGCCGCGGTGCAGCTCTCGCGCGCCGATTTCGCGCGCGTGCGGCGTTCCCGCGCTGTCATCGAAGGGCTCATCGCGCGTGGCGATACCGCCTACGGCGTGAACACCGGCTTCGG
>PMNQ01000176.1:0-7814 GCA_003162555.1 Gammaproteobacteria bacterium
GAACCGGCATTGCGGTACTTGCCCAGCACCAGCACGGGTCGGCGGGCCAGCAGGTCGGGCTGGCTGCGCGGCTCAGTGTCGTAGACCTCGACGTTTTGGCCGGTGACGGCGATGTTGGTCAGGAGCGGTGCGGACACATAGTCGCGGAAGCGCTCGGCCTCACGCGCTGCGTCCTCCTCGTTCGTGACGACGAAGGATTCGGCGTGGCCCACCTTCGCCAGGCCTTCGATCAGGTAGCGATTCACCGAGGAGCCGATGCCGAAGGCGTAGAGATTGCTGCCGCCAAGGTTTTCGTCCACCAGTTTGAAGGCGCTGGCCTCCACGTCCACGTAGCCATCGGTGATCAGCACCAGGCTGCGTGACACGCCCTCCGCCACCGGCATGGCAAGCGCCTTTTGCAGCGCGGGCAGCAGTTCGGTGCCGCCTCCGCCGGAGGCCTGCTGCAGCATCTGCTGCGCACGCGCGAGGTTTTCGGGCGTGGCGGGCAACGCCTGCGGCGCCAGTGTGGTCGAACCGCCGGCGAAGAACAGGATGTTGAAGCTGTCGCGCGGCTGCAGGCTCGCCAGCAGCCGGTCGATCAGCGTCCGCGCGGTGTCGAGCGGGAACCCGCTCATCGATCCGGACACGTCGAGGATGAACAGGTATTCGCGTGCCGGAATTGCAGCTGGGCTGGTGCGCTGCGGCGGCTCGGCCTGCAGCATGAAATAATTTTCACCACCGGCGCTGAAGCGCGTGAGTCCGGACACGATGGCGTTGTCCTGCAGCCTGTAACGCAGGATGAAATCGCGGTTGCCGGCGCTCTGCCGCGGTTCATCCAGGCTGATGGTGCCGCTCTGCGCGCCATTCCAGCGCGTGAGGATCTTGTGCGTCGCGCACTGCACGTCATGCAGCGGCAGCGGCGAATTCAGCGTCACATTGATGTCGAAGCTCGCCGGGCCCGATTCGCCCGCATGCAGGTACGGGTTGCTGACCCAGGCGGTCGGCACATCGATCGCTGCGGAGCCGCCGCCGTAGCGTGGTCCAACCACGCCCGGATAAACGAACTGATATTCGCCGTCGCTGGCGCTGAGGAATTCGGTGTAGTCCAGCTCGACCTCCACCTCCGAAGACGGCGCGATGTTGGCCACGTCCATCGAAAACACATTAGGCCGCTTCTGCGCCAGCAGCGATGCGGTCTGCCCCGCCGCCTTGGCGGCCTCGAACATCCTGTTGGCCTGCTCCTTCTCCTTGATCTGCGCGCGGATGCGCCGCTCGCCGATCGTCATGACCATCGCGTTCACTGCAGCGCCGGTGGAGCCGGGAAAGATGTATTTCGCGTTGAGCGCCTTGCTGCCTTCGTTGCGGTAGCGCTGGTGCACGTGCACGCTGGCGATCACGCCGTTGAGCTCGGCCGTGACGCGGGTTTCCTTCAGCGGGAAGTGATCGACGCCCGAGTCATCGCTGACCTGGAAGTAAGGCGATTGCGGCGCCGGCTGGCTGGCCGTCTCCGCCGCGCGGCTGAAGCCCGGCGCCAGCAGGGCGAGGATGGCGGGCACAAACCGCAGCCAGCCAGTGCGGGGGATCTTGCGGGACATGAGCGTTCTCCTGAGATTGCGAGCGACGCTTGCAGTCTCGACGCGGCCCATGTGGCCGCCATGCGAAATGCATGGAGAACAGGTGAAATCGGCGTGCCAGGGCCCGTTAACACTTATGGGATCGCTGCGTTGCTGCTCCCAAAGCCGCCAGGCAAGGCGCGAGGAGAGANNCGCCGCTTCCGCCGTGACCACGCGCAGCAGCGACTGCTCCGGATCGATGTCGATGCGTCCGCCATGTAGCTGCGCCACCTCGCGCACGAAATTCAGTCCGAGCCCGGTGGACTTGCGCCCGCTCGCGGGACGCGGCAACGAGTAGAAACGGTCGAAGATGCGCGTACGCGCAAATTCCGGGATGCCCGGACCCTGGTCCTGCACCGTGAGCAGCACGCCCCGGTCCGCAGCCTGCGCGCCAATGCTGATGGTCGAGCCCCGCGGCGCAAAATCGAGCGCNNTTGCGCAACAGATTGTCGATCGCCTGGCGCAGCAGCAGCGGATCACCGCTGACGGTGTCACGCTCCGCGTACTGCTGCACGATTTGCACACCACGCGCTTCCGCCATCGCGGCTGAGGATGCGACGACTTCGCCTGCCAGCGCACGCAATGAGACCGGCTCGATGTGTGTCAGCCGGTCGGCGCGCTCGAGCGAGGCCAGCTCCAGCAGGCGATCCGCCAATTTGTTCAGCCGGTCGACCTCGCGCTCNNGCTCTTCACCTCGTGCGTCAGCGCCTGCACGTAGGACTCGACGTATTCCTTGTCGACCAGCGCCTTGCGCATCGACTCGATGGCGCGCCCGACGCGCCCGATTTCGTTGTCGCCCATATCAGGCAGCGGCACGTTCTCGCCGCGGCTCACTTCGTGCGCATATTCGATCAGCGCCTGCATCGGCCGCGACACCCAGATGTACAGCAGCAGCGCCACGATGATGGCCGCGGCGGAGGCGAGCAGCGCGCCGACAATGAATTTCTGGCGCGCGTAGTCGATGAAACGCTGCATGTTGGACTTGGGTTTGCCGAGGCTCACGACGCCGACCAGGTCGCCATCAACAACGATAGGCGCGGCCACGTAGGCGACAGCGACAGGCGCGGAATGGCTCGCCGGGTCGCCGGGCACTTCATCGGTGGTACGCGCACCGTAGGCGCCGTGCAGTGTCAGCGCCACGTCGTGCCATTTCGAATAATCGTCGCCCGGCCTGGTGCCGGGGCGCGAGTCGAACAGCAGGAGCCCGGCCGCATCGGTGACGTACACGCGAATGTCCGCGCTGGTCTTCACCACCGAATAAATCGGCGCCGAGAAGGATTGCTGCCCGAGCCGCTCCATCGCGCCGCGCAGCGCGGCGAAGCGCTGCTCGGGCGGCTGATGCCAGTCGCCGGCCAGCTGCTCGGCCAGCAACCGGGAGCTGTCGACCATCACTTCTTCGGACGATTCGCTGTAGCGGAAGCGCAGCTCGCCGGTCACCCAGTAAGCCAGCAGCGCGAACCCGGCGACCATCGAGGCCGCGAACACCAGGAAGATCTTCGCGCGGATGCTCAAGCGCTGGTGTCCAGCGAGTAACCCATGCCGCGGTGCGTGCGAATCGGATCGGTCTTGTCGTTCACCTCGCGCAGCTTCGCGCGCAGGCTCTTGATATGGCTGTCGACGGTACGGTCGAGCCGGTGATCGGGCGCCTCCCACGCGAGCTCGAGCAGCTGGCTGCGCGTGTAGACACGCCCCGGATGCTGCAGCAGCACTTCCAGCAGGCGGTACTCGTGCAGCGTCAGCTCCAGCGCTGCCCCGCAGTAGCTCATCTGCCGGCGGCCGACATCATGACGAAAGGCACCGTGCACTTCGGCCGCGGGCTCGGCCGGCTGGCGCGAAACCGCCGGAGTCTGCGCATGATTGGCGCCGCGGCGCATGACCATGCGCACGCGCGCCATCAGTTCGCGCAGGCTGAAAGGCTTGACGACGTAATCGTCGGCGCCCATCTCCAGGCCCACCACGCGATCGATCTCCTCCTTGCGCGCGGTGAGAAAGACCACCGGCGCGGTGCTCAGCTCGCGGATGCGCCGGAAGGTGTCGAAGCCACTGCCGTCGGGCAGGCCGACGTCCAGCAGGATCAGCGCCGGCGATTCCGTCGCCAGCGCCCCGATGCAGGCGGCGCCGGTCGCGCAGATGCGGCAGCGGAAACCTTCCGCCTGCAGCGCAAAGCACACCGCCTCCGCGATCGCGGGCTCATCGTCGACCAAAAGGATGGTTGCTGGCTGCTGCACGGAGTTGCCGCATGCGCGGACCACTGGAACTCAAGGGATTGTAGCGAGCCGCGGCCCTGGCACACAGGCAAGTCGATGAATGCGGGATTCAACCTCGGGCTGGGACGCAGCTCATTGCCCGGTGATGGTCCCCACGGCGATCTGGATGTCCTGCATCTTCGCTTTGGCGAGCGCCTCCAGCGTGAGGTGGAAATCCGGCGCACCGATATCGTCCGGAATCATGCGCGCCTTGATGACGCTGAGTCCGTAGGCGGCCGTCTGGTTGGTGGCATCGGCTGAGACGCCGGGGCTCCCCGGCACCAGGTCGATCGCCACCTGCACCAGCGGCAGGGTCGCGTCCTTGGCAGAGAAGCTGCGGTCCTTCTGGAAGATGCCTGTTGAAAGGACGTTTCCCGGTGGCAAGGGTGCCGACACGAAAAGTACCGGGTCGGCATCGGTTCCGGCATAGGGTTCGAAGTTCGAATTCCCGCCCTTGAGCTCGAGCAAACCGGTGTCGTGCGCATACGCGCCATTGCCGAAGGTGCCAAACGCGATGCTGGTGCCGCGCTGCAGGTTGAAGCCCACGCCACGAGTAGTGACACCCGCCGGTCCGACGAGATTGAGCACGATGTGCGTGCCGGTCGAAGAGGCATCGCGCACCAGCCGCCAGCCGGTGCTGGGCGGATCCTGGTAACTCAATGCCGTTGGCGGCTTGGGCGGCGCGATCGGCGTGATGGAAGTCGGGCTGCCGCCGCAACCGGCGGTCAGGACCAGGGCGCAAAGCGCCACGTAATTTGCTGCTTTCATGTTGTGCTCACTGTCCGCCGTAGGCGTTGCGGAAGGCTTCGACGATTGCGGCAACATCCAGGCTGTCGACGTAGCCATCGCCGACGATCGCGTGGCTTGCATTGACGTAGTTATCGAGCCCCCAGGACAGTGCGACGCCGCCAAGATCCATTGCGTCAAACTTCGTGTCGGCATCGGCATCGCCGTTGACGACCCAAACCGTGCCTTCGGCGTATTCGAGCGGATCGGCGTGGCTGGCCACTGTCATCGCGTGAAAGCCCCAGGTGCTGTCCGGCGTCCAATGGCCGTCGGGCGTCAACAGTCCACCGATTCTGAGAAACCCGGGATTGCCGGTTGCGCCCGGCTCACCGCCGATCTGCCACGTGACCGCGGTGTCGGTGGTGTTGTCCACCTCGGCGCTCAGCTGCACCGTGGTGTTCATCGACACGATTGGCATGCGCGCGAAGAAGCCGCTGCCATTGGGGTTGAGGGCCGTGCCATCAGGGTGCACCAGCGGCAAGTTGACCATGATGCGCGGCGCGTCGGTCGGCGTGCCGACGTTGATCGCGGCGAATGCGCTCTTGACGGCCTGCACTTCGGCTGAATCCGCACCGTACAGGTCGGTGGCTGCACTGACCGCGGCGACGCGCGCCGCGGCGTAGTCGGCATCGGGCGCCAGGTACTCGGTCAGGGCCTTGTACCAGATGCGCGCGGCGTGATCGTTGCCGATACCCGTCATGCCATCGGGAAGGTATTTGCTGTGCGCGACGTCGACGACCGTCGAGGGCGCGCCGGCCGACAGGTAGTAATACCAGCGGTTCAGCGGCCCGCTGATGTAGTGCACGTCCAGGTACTTGACGCCCGCGTACCAGTTGTCGGCGCTGAAGCCGTCTCTGCTCGGCTGGATCATCGAGCGCAATCCGCCGGGAATCAGGTCGTGGCCGAGCAGCCAGTTGGTGCCGGTCAGCGGGATCTGCGTATCGGTANNTGCGTGTCGGTGCCCGGCGCGCGCGAGCGGTAGGTCTCGACCATCTTGCCCATGATGTCGGAAGTGGCTTCATCCAGGCCACCGGATTCGCCGTCGTAAATCAGGCCAGCCGTCGAGGACGTCACGCCGTGCGTCATCTCGTGGCCGATTACGTCGAGCGCCGTCAGCGAAGTGAAACCGTTCGGATCCGGAGCAGTGGCCTCGCCGGTGAACGGATCGACGCCCGGAAAGCGCGTGCCGTCGGAATACTGCATCCCGAACACATAGTCGCTCCAGAACGCGTTGTCGTAGTAATAGCCGAAGTAATCCACGATGTGCACGATCGAGATTGGCGACGTGCCCTGATTGTCGATGCCGTCGCGATTGAATACGTTCTTGTAGTAGTCCCAGGTGACTGCCATGCCGTAGTGCGCATCGACCGCGGCGGTCTCGCCGTTGGTGCTGGTTTCACCACCGTAAGGAAACATGACGAATTGCTGGCCGTCGCCCCACTCGTCGGTGGCCCGGCCGTCGAACCAGTGATAGCTGTAAGTCCAGTCGAAATCGATCCCCGCGTGCGTCTCGGTCAGCGACTGCAGGCCGATCGCGTGGATCGGCTGGCCGTCTGCATCGAATATCTGGTTGAAGTTGAGGTCGTAGAACCCGTCGTGCAGGAAGGGGTTGTACTTCGAGCCGCGCGTCAGGTCGACGAGCGCAAAAGTGCCGTCGGCATGCTGCGTGGTGTCGAGCGGCACATCGCCGCTGTACTGGCTGTGGCCAATGCCCCGCGCCGGCACATCGGTAGGCCGCTGCGTAGGCGGATTGGCCGGATCCAGAGTGCGCAAGCCACTGGCGGCACGCAAAACCGCACCCGTGCGCGCATCGACGATGAATTCCCAGTCCTGCACGCCATCGACGCGGTTCTTCGCGAACAGGTGCACCGCATAGGCCCACACGTAAGGGTCGGTGGGTGGCACGGTCAGCGCGCTGCGTTTGCGATCGAGCTGATACTGGAGTTTGGCCGGATTCCACATCAGCGCCACATCCGAGTGGTAGCGCGTCGGGAACACGATCAGTTCGCAGCTCGGCGGCACCGACGGACCGCGCAGCGCCAGCGACCTGGTCGCGATCGCGATTGCCTGCTGCTGGTTGAGCTTCGGTGTGCCCGCGGGAGTCGGCGCAGCGGTCAGGTTCGAGGACAGCAACCGTACGGCACCCGAACGCTCGGCGTGGATGATCGCCGAGCTACCCCACACCGGATGTCCCTGGAATGTCTGCTGCGCATGCACGATCACGCGGCCGCGCTCATTGACGAGCGCGTTGCGCACCACGAGGCCGACGTTGCCGCCCACCAGCGCACGATTCGACGCGCTGATCGCCGCAACCGCCTGCTGCGCACGCAGGGCAGCAGTGGCCTGGACGGCGGCAGCGGTTGGCGCGGCGTGCAGCGGTGGCGCAAGCATCGCGCTGGCAACGAACGTCGCGCACATCGCGAGCGCAAAGCGCCCCCGCCACCCGAAGGCGGTACTCAGTGAACCGATGATCATGGGGAAGATCCCTTATGGTTTTTTTGAACTGTAGAGCCTTGCGCGCCCGCTGGCAATCGCAGCGTCATGCAAACGCATACTGTAAAAAAACCCCCGGCAGTTTCCCGCCGGGGGTTTCTATAGCGAACGCTGCAAGACGCGGTGGCGTCTTACATATCCATGCCACCCATGCCGCCCATGCCACCGCCGCCGGGCATGCCGTGGGCATGTTCTTCATCCTTCGGGGCCTCGGCGATCATCACCTCAGTCGTCAGCAGCAATCCAGCCACCGAGGCCGCATTCTGCAACGCCAGGCGCGTCACCTTGGTCGGATCGAGAATGCCCTCATCGAGCATGTCGCCGAAAGTGCCAGTGGCAGCGTTGTAGCCGTAGCTGCCCTTGCCCGCCTTCACCTGATTGAGGATCACGGCCGCATCTTCGCCGGCGTTCTCCACGATCTGACGAAGCGGTTCTTCGATGGCGCGCTTGAGAATCGCGATGCCGACCGTCTGGTCNNNTTGTCGTAATCGCTGGTGGCTTCCTCGATCTGCTGGCGCACTGATTCAACGCGCGCCTTGATGTCGGCGGCCTTGCCGGCGCCGTCGATGATCGTGGTGTTTTCCTTCTCGACCAGCACTTTCTTGGCCTCGCCGAGATCGTTCAGCGTCGCCTTCTCGAGCGACAGGCCGACTTCATCGGAAATCACCGTGCCACCGGTCAGCACCGCGATGTCCTG
>PMNQ01000176.1:7960-8133 GCA_003162555.1 Gammaproteobacteria bacterium
TCCTTGCCGACCTTTTCCATCGCCTCGGCAATGGTCTTGCCGATGCTGGCGTCGGAGTTGGCGGAAATCGTGCCGACCTGCGCGATCGCCTTGGTGTCCTTGCAGGGCTTGGAGAGCTTCTTCAGCTCTTCGATTGCCGCTGTGACGCCTTTGTCGATGCCGCGCTTGATGTC
>PMNQ01000176.1:8162-8304 GCA_003162555.1 Gammaproteobacteria bacterium
GCATTGCGGCCCTTGGGGCCCAGCGTCGCCTTGACGGCGTTCGCCAGGATGTTCACTCCGCGGACCATGCGGGAGCGGGCGTCGTCGCCGAAACGTACTTCTTTAGCTGCCATGTGTGCTTTCCTCTACTTGCCTTCGATGA
>PMNQ01000226.1 GCA_003162555.1 Gammaproteobacteria bacterium
CCCCGGCCATCCCCTTGCCGATGTGAAAGCGCACCATTTCATGGCGACTCGCAGCGACCAGCGCCGCAGTGAGTTGCTTCTGGCGGCTCTTGTCGAGCAGCGATGCGGGCAGCCAAAGCGAATCGTAGCCGTAGAGGAATGCGCCGCACTCGCCTTCATTGCCTCGATTCCACACATGGTGCCTGGGAACGCCATCGCGTGGGTCGTGCTTGAGCCAAGGATTCGAAGGATCCCATTGGCTGCGCGCGTCACGAGCGTCTGACCACAAAGGGGATGTCACGGTGAAATCCTGCGGCCGCTCCTTCACCCATTCAAAGAACGGTCGCCAGGTGTCAGCCACCTGTGCACTGTCGAGTCCCTCGCATGCCATATCGAACTCGAGAGTGTTGTCCGGCTGAAAGTGGACTGTTTCCCCCCAATGCGGGTTGAAGAGCTTCTCGCTGTAGAAGTCGATGAAGCGCCCGATCAGCTGCGCGAAAGCCGCGTCGGACCGCGCCTTGATCTTTCCACCGGCACTCCCGAAATTCTTCGGTAGCTCATGGGTTCTTAGAGTCAGCCGCGTCACGACGCCGTAGGTTCCGCCGCCGCCACCCTTCAGGGCCCAAAAGAGGTCGGGCTCCATGCACTCATTTACCACTCGTACACGGCCGTCAGCAGTGACGATTTCCGCTTCGAGTAGTCCTGCTGCCGCGGTGCCGAAGCGCTTCGAATACGAACCGAATCCTCCGCCGAGGACCAGGCCGGCGACGCCCACTGTCATACAGCCGCCGCCTTGAACGTAGCGGCCGCCCTGCGTCGTTACCGGATCGTAAAGATCTATCCATACCGCGCCCGCTTCAGCACTGACTGCGGGAACCGGTGCGATGCGGCCCGCGCAGCCTTGCCCCACGAAAGCATCGTGCAGTGTTACTTTGTTCATCGCACGCGTCCAGATGAGGAGCGAGTCAGGAGCATTCGATGTGCCGTAGTAGCTGTGCGCACCGCCCTTGACGACGAGCCGCAGATTATTTTCCCGGGCGAAGTTGACGCCTGCGACGACATCGGCAGTGTTTCGCGCTTTGATCGCATAGGCGCTCGGTGCCGGTGTCCACCCATCGAGCAATCCCGAAATCTGCGTGCCGGCAGCCTGGTCGCCAAGCCAATACGGGTTCTTGACGTACCTGGTGGCCTCGCGACAGGCGGTGCCATCGGGTTCCGTTGCGCACGAATCGAACATCGCCCGCACTTCGATCAGATTGCCTTCAACAGTCTCTCGCAGCTTTGCCCAACTCGCCGCGCCGGGCCATGACGGATCAGAGGGTCTCGCGCGCCGAAGTGCCCGCGGTACGCTTGCCTTTGCAGCCTTCGTGGACTCGGCCAGAAAGGCGAAGCCACTGGACAGAAGTGGCAACGTGGCAATGGTATGTACCAGGTTCCTTCTCTTCATCAGTCGCTCCGAAAAAAGGCTCGCCGCCGCGCGCCAGCGAATTCAGATGGCATTGTGTCTGCTTTCAGGCTTCTCCGGCTAACGCCTTGCGTCCGTGCCATTCTCGACCAAGGCCTCAATTTTGAATGGTGGCCAGGGGTGGAATTGAACCACCGACACGCGGATTTTCAGGCGTGGAAAACGGACTTGCAGTATTATTAATCAATCACTTGCAGAGCTTGCCAACCCCCTGTTGCAGCCTCTTCCTGGCAAATTCCTGGCACATTCAGTCTGAGTTCGACACATTTGCGGTTCACCTCGCGTGTTCATACAACGCAAACAAGAACATCAGCGCCTTCGTGCTCGACAAGGGCTTGGCCACTGCTGCTGAAACGCTGGCGCGTCGCCGCGAGTTCCGACTTCCGGCCAAGCACTGTGACGCATTCGTCGCAGCGCTGGATGCGCCTGCAAAAACTCACCCGCGACTGGAGAGATTGCTGAAGTCGCTCAGCGCACTTGAGCGAGTGCCTTCGGCTCAATTGATAAGCTTCACCGCGAGCATCTACTTGACGAAGACGAAACCTTGGTGGACGCCTATAATTCCGGCATAACCAGGCTTCGCCTTTTATAACGTATGGGGGATGTGATGAAAGCACTCAATAGATTTGCCGGGCGCTCTGTCATCGCCCTTTCGATAGCCGTGGCCCTGCAGCTAGGGGTTGTGCCGAACCGCGCCTACGCGGCTGGCGCGAGTGATGCCGCACCTGAGCATGATCAGCTGGAAGAGATAGTGGTCACGGCCGAGAAGCGCACGTCCACCGTCCAGGCCACTCCCTTTTCGGTGACAGCCCTCACCGGCTCGCAGCTCACCTCCGAGGGGGTCACGGGCTTGGCTTCTTTAGCCGGTGATACCCCTGGCATCTCCATTCGAAGCTCCGGCCCCGGCCAGACGGAACTCGAAATGCGGGGACTGTCCTCCTCCGGGGGATCGTCTCCCACAGTAGGTTTCTACATTGATGATGTGCCGCTGACGCCGCCGGCCGCTGCCCTCAATGGCAAAGTAGTAGTCGATCCAGATCTTTTTGATCTGAACCGCGTCGAAGTACTAAGAGGTCCTCAGGGCACACTCTATGGCTCAGGATCCATGGGCGGCACCATCAAACTTGTCACCAATCAGCCGGACCTGCACACCCTTGGTGGTCAAGTGCATGGCATCCTTTCATCCACCAGTCAAGGCGGCCTCAATCCCGGCGGCGATGTGGCCTTCAATATGCCTCTCATCGACGACAAGCTCGCCATCCGATTGGTGGCCACCGAGAAATACACCTCAGGCTGGGTCGATCGGGCAGTGGTCAGCCCTTTTCCTCAACCGACTGATCCAGGTCCGGCCTGCGCCGGATGGAATGGCTGCGTCCGCGGCAACGTGACGGGCACACCTCCCGTTGCAGTCATCGACAATTCGAATTGGGAGCGCCTGGTGGGCGGACGCGCGAGTCTTCTTTATAAACCCACGAATAACTTGAGCATCTCGCTTCTCGCGATGGCGCAGTCCATCAGGATGGGTGGCTACAGTGAGTACGATCAGCCTTATTCCGGAGGGCAGGAATACCATTACCAACCGGCGAATGTGCCTGAGCCTTTCCATGACAATTTTCATTTGTACAACGCCACGATCGAATACAGCTTTGCCAACATGAAGGCAACCTCAGTCACCTCCTACTGGACGCGCGAGGAATCCCAGACGCAGGACTCCACCGAAGAAGTCTTCAGCCTTTTGAATTACTACTACGGCCAGGGTTCGCTCACCGACTTCGTGCCTATCAATTTCACCGAGAAAGACACGAGCCGGCAGTTCAGTGAAGAGTTTCGACTGGCCTCCACGGGAAATTCGCCGCTGCAGTGGATTGCGGGGGTGTTCTACGCCAGTCTGCACTCGGCCTTCATTGACACCAATGAGGCTATCGCGCTCGGCAGCCTTCCGGCGTTTTCGGCCAATAGCCCCAATGGCATTGTCTACGATGCCAACAATCCCTATAAGATCGATCAATTCGCCATCTTTGGCGAAGGCTCCTATGCGTTTGCCAATCACATCAAGGTCACGGCTGGTGCCCGATACTTTAGCTATAAGAGCCAGGTGAACGAGTGGCAGAACGGCCTGGCAGCAAACACGGGTACCGAGGAGCCGGTGACGCCCTCGTTCAGCTCGTCGGCCAACGGTGTCTCACCGAAGATCAATGTGGCGTGGGAGCCCACGGGCAACTACACCATGTATGCGCAGATTGCCAAAGGGTTTCGGCCCGGTGGCTTTAACCTGCCCCTGCCATCATCCTGCGCCGTGTCACAGGAAACCTATGATCCCGACACCTCCTGGGATTATGAAGTCGGTGAAAAGGCTCGCCTGGCGGGTGGACGTCTGACCATCAACGCCGATTACTACTACATCAAATGGAAGAACGTGCAGCAGGCAATGAATCAGGGTTGTGGCTACACGAATACGCAAAACCTGGCAGACGCGACCAGCTCCGGCCCCGAGGTCGAGGTCAATGCCCTGCTGACGCCAGAAGTACGACTTGGCCTGGGAGGCGCCATCAACCACACCTCCTTCTCCAGTATCAAACCCGAATTCCTGGCCTTGGCCAATAGCTCGCAGATCACAATTCCTTCGGCCATCCTCAACGTGCCGAAGTACAGCTTGACCTCATCTTTGTCCTGGCAACATCCGCTGGAACACAACTATCGCCTCATGGTGCGCTTGAGCGACTCATGGGTTGGCTCCAGCAACGACATCAGTTTCACGCAGACGTCACTGCCGGCATACCACTTGACGGCCCTCAGGGCGGGCGTTCATAGCGACATCTGGTCGGTGACCGCTTTCATGAATAATATTTTTGACAAGCGGGCCATGCTCTCCACCAATACAACGGCGTTTGACTGGGTGATTCCGTCACTCACTCGGGTTGCCACGAATCAACCGCGGACCATTGGAATTGAAGGGGACTATCGCTTCTAGAACGATTGCTGCGGAGCAATGTTTAAAGGGGCTGTCAATTGCGGCCCGGATTGGCGCACCGCTGTGCACCGCCGGGTGAACGGTTCGACTCACTGTCCTGTACCCTGCATTTCGGATCTTTGCTGAGCGCGTATAGTTCCGAACCAAGCGTCGGAGTCTCTCCAACAAAGAAGAATTTCCCTCCGACGCTCAAACGAGTCTTCGATGAGGCCACCCCAGCTTGAAAAGCTGGCTCCGGCGGAATACCAGCGACCAACGTGGTTCCCTTGCTCGTCCCATCCGTGCTCCACAGCTGCTGCCCCAGCGAAGCATCCGTTACTGAAAACACCGTGGCCCCGTCAAAAGGTTCGAACCAGATGGGATTGGAATCGCCTGTGGGATTGATATCTTTCAACAGGTACGTACCACGCGCAGTTCCATCCGACACCCAAGGCTCAAAGCCGCGGGTATCCGATGCGGTGAAGTACAGCTTGTTGCGAGTGACCAACGTGGCGTATCCGATGTTCGTTGGGACTTCATCAAGTTCCCGCGTACTCTCCGCCTCGCCGTGGCTAATCCAAACGTGGGTCTCATACCCGTAAGGCGGAGTTGAAGTAAACGCATAGGTTTCCACCATCAAATTGCCGTTTACGACTCCAAGCGGCGTGGCGTAGGACGAGTCCGGCCCTCGCGCGAAATCCCTGACAAGCATTGCCCCCGGCTTGATGCGTGTCGATCTCCACAATTCATCGCCACGAATCCCGTCGTCAGCACTGAAGAACACGGCGCTTCGAAACGACGTCAGCGCTCGCGGCGAAGAGCTGGCCGGCCCTGCAGCGATATCATCCACCTGAGCGGTTCCGGCCGCGGTGCCGTCCGATTTCCACAATTCGACTCCTGACGCACTGCGCGCCGCAAAATAAACCACGCTGCCCACGACAGTCAGATTGCACGGGCCTGAATCTCCCGGCCCAGGATTGATGTCAGCGACTTGATGCGTGCCATTCCTCGTGCCGTCGCTGCTCCACAATTCCAGACCCGACTGGCCGTCCGTTGCTGCAAAGTAAGCCTTCCCTCCCATGGTGACCGACGCATCCTGCATGCAATCGGGCGGAAAGTAGTACGGGGGCAACGGGGGTGCCTGCGGCTCCAGAGTGGCGACCAGCTGCGGATTAGTGGTGCCCTTTACCAGGCGCATCAGGTGTGACGTGTTGGTCGCATCGGTCGCGAGGAACAGGAGCGTCCCGTTGAGAACAATCAGATGATTCGGATTCGAGCTGCCCGAACCCGGGTTGATATCAGCAAGAAGTCGCGTTCCCGCGGGTAGTCCATCGGACAACCACAGCTCGCGGCCATGTACGCCATCATCGGCTGTAAACGCCAACAGACCATTGAAGTCGGTAAAGTCCGCCGGGGAAGAGCTGTTATCAACGATCTGCGGGTAGATATCTCTGATCAATCTCGTGCCGGCCGGCGTTCCATCGCTGATCCACGGCTCATTTCCAAGAACCGGGTCACTGTTGCCGAAGTAAAGATTGCCTCGATCAAACAAGAACTCGCTTACGCTATCAATCGACAGGCCATCCATCACGAGTGAGGCGAGGCGCCCAACAGGGTCGTAAACGTACAGGGAGGTCGAGTACGTGGGCGCTGCATTGGCAAATGCAAAATACACTCGTGATCCATCGCCCACAGCTCTCGTGGTGCCTCTCTCGACTTCATCGATAGGTGGCAATCCCGAAACCAGTGCGGTCCCGGCGACAGTGCCGTCCGTTCGCCACACCGACAGTGTTGTCGAGGTGGCGCCGTCCGACATCGCAAAATAGGCCAGATTCCCGATGGTTGCTATTGGTATGGCAATCTGCGTGGGGTAAAGATCAGCAGGCATGGTGGCATTCGTGAGTGCTACGGTATTGGCTTGCGTGCCGTCGCTGCTCCACAGCTGTGGGCCGTGTACGCCGTCATCGGCAATGTAGAGCGCGCGATTGCCAAGCTGCTGGAAGACTGGACCCTGGATGGCCTCGAAACTGGCCGTGCCAGGCGTAATGGGTGCAACCCGTACAGTGCCTTCTGGGGTGCCATCCGTGCGCCACAACTCCAGCGTTGCCGGATCGGGCGCATCCACCATGGAGACAAACAGCAGCGCGCCGTTGACAACCACGGGTGGCGCTGTCTCCAGGACCTGCGGCGGTCCGAAACCCGGGAAGCCATACGGCAAGGAGATCACCGAGCCGATCGTGTCGGTCGATGTATCGATTGTCCACAGCAACGAACTGGACGTGTAGAAGATCAGATTGCCAATTTGACGGAAGTTTCGAGCGTTGTAGGCGGCCGAATCCCCGAATGGATTGGCCACAGCGTGCGTGCCCACCACGGTTCCGTCACTGACGTAGACCTGCGCCGAACCGAAATCGCCGTCGACTCCACTGAAATACACCTTATTACCGCTGATGATCAAATCACTTCTGAGCCCCCCATTCAGTCCTGCAAAGGTGGTCAACGCGATGGTACCCGCGCTCGTGCCATCAGAAATGTATAGCTGGTAGTCGCCGGACCCATCGCGCGCGGCGAAGATCGCCCTGCCGCCAAGCGTTCCTTTCAACTGTGGAAAGCCGCTTTCAAGCCCTGGATCCAGGTCCGCTACCTGCCGGGTTCCTGCTGTCGTGCCGTCGGTTACCCACAATTCGATACCACTCACTCCGTCGTCCGCGACGAAGTAAGCGAGGCCACCAACTTGCAGGAAATTGATCTGCTGCGATGACGAATAAACGCCAATGCCGCCGAGTCGCTTGACCAACGTAGTGCCTGAAGCTGTGCCATCGGTTCGCCACAAGCCAGGCCCAGTCGCGTCATTGGCCCCAAAATAGACGAGGCCCTGCATGGCTCCCAACTGTTGAGGGAATGAGCTTTGCGGGATCTGCACCGCGTTGATGTCCTTCACGAGCTGCGGAAGGGCTGCTTTTGCGGGATCTGCCAACAGTGACAGGCCAACAATCAACATGCACGCACTGGCGCCGCAGAAGTTACGCCTGATGTTGTGAATGAGCTCCCTCATGGATTGCTCCCTCATTGATCTTGTTCTTGTAATCCACTTGGGGCCAGCCCCCATCCGCCCCGAGTTTAGAACCTAACATCGCGGTTAGAAACTATCCCGTTCGTTTTGCTCGATTACTCGATTCCGATCACAAGCCCTGGGCAGCGCATTATGTTTATTGGCCCCGCCCGTACTGGGAGGCACATCGCGGCACATTCGGCGTCGAAGACTGTCCACCTGCCGGCGCGCGATCCGGCTGTGGCATCCTTGCGTCAATGCGCACGTATCGAACCCGCGGGCGATGGTGGTGGCTCGGAGCTATCGCCACGGCGCTGGTCGCAGGCCTGGCCGCGCTGTTGCTGAGATCCATGCTCGAGCACGCGGTGCGTGCGCGGATCGAGTCCGCGGCCGTGCGACGTGGCTACGTTGCCCGAATCGGGCGGGTACACGTCGGCGTCTGGCCGTTGCTGCGGCTGGACGAATTCGATCTCGACCTTGGGTCTGGAGTGCGACTCCATGCCGACATGATCGCGGCCACGTGGCCCGGCCGCCTGCGACTCGCAGTTCGCGCCGCCACGCTCGCGGGCCCTGCAGGAATCAGCGTCAACGCGCCGGCCACTGCCTGGGACGTCGCGGGCATTCACGGCGAGGACCTCCGGCTCACGCTGGTGGAGCCACAGGCCGGCCTCGCCATCCGCAAGCTT
>PMNQ01000276.1 GCA_003162555.1 Gammaproteobacteria bacterium
CGCGCCCTACTGGTGCTCGGGCCAGTCCGGTTCTGAGGCGTGCCATTCGACACGCCTTGGGAATTCGATCCTGCCCCGGTCCCCGAACCCAGACGCTGCAGGATGGCCTGTTGCTGCTCAGGCGAAAGCCCGCCGAGTGCCTGCATTGCACCCGCAGCGCCCGCCTGCTGTGCCGGCGCGTCCGGACTGGCGCCAACGAACAGTGCGGCGAGGCTGGCAGCCAGTAAGTGGGAGAATCTCCTGGATGTCAGGGTCGCGGNNATACGCGCCGCAGGCGCGTGAAGGCGCCCTCCTCATCGAGCGTAAACGCATCCGTTTCACTCCCTGTCCAGATGGGCTGGAGCAGCACAACCTTGCCCATGGACTGATTCTGCAACTGTGCCGGCAACGTCTATGTTCAAAATCCAAATGGTGATAATATGCAACCAATATGGTTGCAACGAAAAAAAGGGCCCCAGTGGCCGCTCTTAGCCTGACCGTGCGCAATATCCCACGGCCCGTCTTTGAGCAATTGCGCGAGCGCGCCGCGCGCCACCGGCGTTCGATGCAGGGTGAGATCCTCGCGATTCTCGAAGCGGCCGCGGGAGACCGGTCCGTGCGCCGCACGGCGCTCGAGACACTGCAGCGCGTGCGCTCGCTCGGACTGGCGACTCCAGCGGAGTCCGTCGAGATGATTCGCCTCGATCGCGATGGCCGTTAAGGTCATCGATGCCTCTGCGCTCGCGGCAATTCTGTACGCCGAGCCGGAAGCCGATATGGTTGCGGCCGCGGCCGGCGATGCCACGCTTGCGGCGCCGGCATTGATCGAGTACGAACTCGGCAACGTGTGCTGGAAGAAAATCCGCCGCCACCCGCAGCAGGCGGAGGCACTGCGCGCTGCATTCAGCACGATGAGTGATATGGAGCTCCAACTCCACGATGTCGAGCCCGGCAGCGTGCTGGCGCTCGCCGAATCAACAGGGATCACGTACTACGATGCCAGCTACCTTTGGCTGGCCGAACGGCTCGCTGTTCCGTTGATCAGCCTGGATCGGCGCCTGAGAGATCGCTAGCGCAGATCCGCTTAGCCCTTACGGCCTCGCCTCCAGCACCATGCTGAGCGGCGTTTCGTATACGCGCCGCAGGCGCGTGAAGCCGCCCTCCTCGACCAGCACCTCTTCCAGGGCCCGCGCGCCGGCCTGGCTGCCGATCTTCAGGCCTTCGCTCGCCAGCGCGTTGGGGACGCTGACCATGGCGGAGGCGGCGTAGTACATGCGGCCGACCGGGTTGAGATTGTCCTCGATGCGAACACCGGCGCGCGGTTCGACGATCAGCGCATGGCCGTCGCTGCGCAGCTGGTGGAAGCTGTGGCGGGCGCAGGCGGCGGGGTCGGTCATCGAATGGAGGCTGTTGAAGAAAGCCACGAAATCCAGCTGGCCTTCCTGGTAAGTCTCGGCATCGCCAACCACGAAACGCACATTGCTCAGGCCGTGTTCGCGGGCGCGCAGGCTCGCGGCCTCGATCGCCACGGGGCTGGAGTCGATGCCGACGAACTCGCTCCCGGGGAAGGCCTGCGCCATCATCAGCGTACTGGCGCCATGTCCGCAGCCGACGTCGGCGGCGGTGGCGCCGGCCTTGAGCTTGTCGACCAGGCCGTCGAACGCCGGCAGCCAGTCGTTGAGCAGGTGCGTGCGGTAGGTGGCGCTGAGGAAGCGGTCGGCGCCGTCGAACAGACTCGGCTGGTGCTCATCCCAGGGCAGGCGCTCGCCGGTGCGGTAGGCCTCGAGCGCGCGCTGCTTGACCCGGAAGAAATCCTCGACCACGCGGTAGGCGCCCGGCAGGTCGTAGCTACCGGCCGGTCCGGTCAGGCAGGCGGCCTGCGCGGGGCTGAGTGAATAGCGGTCGAAGGCGGCCTCGAATTCGACGTAGCCGCCGGCCGCCTGGTTGGCGAGCCATTCGCGCACACAGCGCTCGGCGGTGCGTGTGCGCGTCGCTAATTCGAGCGGCGTGAGCGGTCCTGTGGCGAGTTCCCTATAGAAACCGAGCTCGTCGCCGATACAGACCAGTACGGCACTCATTGCCGCGCCCAGGTCGCCGATTGCCCGGTCGAGGAAGGAATTAAGGTTTTTTTCGCGTTCGGTCATGCGAGACTCAATCTACCTACTAGTAGGTATGGATACAAGGACGACATCGCCGAAGTCACCAGGTGCCACATGCCCGCTCCGACAAAGGTCAGGAAGACCAAACGTTCGTCGACCACCCCGGACCGCATTCTGGATGTGGCGCAACGCCTGATGCAGACGCGCGGCTACAACGGCTTCAGCTACGCGGACGTCGCCGCCGAGATCGGCATCAGCAAGGCGAGCCTGCACCACCATTTCAGCACCAAGGCCAAGCTCGGTGCGGCGATCATCGAACGCTACGCCGGCCTCATTGCCGCGGCGCTGGCGGCGATCGATGCGGGCGAGCGCGAAGCGACGGAGCGGCTGGCGCGCTACACGCAGCTCTACGCGGATGTGCTCTCGCAGGACCGATTGTGCCTCGGCGCCATGCTGGCCGCCGAGTTCGCAACGCTCCCGCAGCCCATGCAAAAAACCGTGCGGCAATTCTTCAGGACCAACCACAACTGGCTGGAGAGCGTCATTGGCTATGGCCGAAAGGCCGGGAACCTGGCGCCGCAGGGGAGCGATGTCGACGCGGCGCGCGTGCTGCTGAGCGGACTTGAAGGCGCGATGCTGATTGCCAGGCCGATGAAGGACATCGACAGCTTCTACGTGACCGCCCGCGCGCTGCTTGCCAACCTGCAGCGCCGCAGCTGATCAACCGCTGCGCCTGAGCCGCCGCCGCGGCTACGCCGGTTCGAGAATTACTTGCGCTCGCGCGCGATGAAATCCAGCGCGCCGCGCAGCGAGCTGGATACGCCC
>PMNQ01000130.1:0-9167 GCA_003162555.1 Gammaproteobacteria bacterium
TGCAGCATGCCCACCATGTGGGCCTCGGACAGGAACATCTTGCGCGTCACGCGGGCGCGTTCGTCGTCGCCAGCGATGTCCATCGTGTAGACCTTGATCGCGACGTCGCGCCCGTAGTACGGGTCGTGCGAGAGATACACGGTGCCGGTGCTGCCGCGCCCCACCTCGTTGATGATGAGGTACTTGCCGATGCGCTCGGGTATCGCCCGCATCTTGGGACTGGGAGCTGCTGACACTGCCATCTTGATAGGGGTCCGGATAAAGCGCTTGCGGGTGCGGATCCGAGGATACGGAGGCACCTTCGGTGGGTCTGTGACCTGCATCGCAACCCCTTAGGGCCTGCAACGGAAGGCGTGGTCCCTACGGGGCAAAATGACCGAACGGCGAATGCGAGAACTGGATCACGGCACCTGCGCGGCGCAGCTCCAGACCGCCTGACGGGAGCAGCCAGCCGCAGCGGGTCAGCCCCACCCCGCAGCGTGCGCCGATGGCGGCCAGGGCCGGCGCGGCGGTCGCCGGAGCCGTGAAACACAGTTCATAGTCTTCGCCGCCCAGCAGCGCCCCCTGCCAGGCCTGCTCGCCCGCAGCCGCGGCCAGCGCCTCGGAAAGCGGCAGCCGGTCGACCTCCAGCACGGCGCCGCACCCGCTCGCGGCCGCGAGCCGCGGCAGGTCTGCCAGCAGGCCGTCCGACAAATCGATGCAGGCGCTGGCTACGCCGCGCAAAGCCTCGCCCAGAGCCACGCGCGGCGTTGGGTATTCGAAACGTGCGCGCAGCCAGGACGAGTGCACATCGTCGGCAGCGGAGCTTGCCGCCGGCTCGCCACTCGCCGCCATCCGGCCGCGTGCCGCATCGCCCAGAGTACCGCTGACCCAGACCTCATCGGTTTGCCGCGCGCCGCTGCGGCGCAGCGCGGTATTGGCTGGCACCTGGCCCGCAATCTGTACCGTCACGTTCAGAGGACCGCTGCTGAGATTGCCACCGACCAGCGCCACCCCCTGCTCGCGCGCCAGGCGCCCGAGTCCAATTGCGAATTCACCCAGCCAATCGCCATCGGCATGCGGCAGGGTAAGTGAAAGCAGCGCCCACGCCGGCGTCGCGCCCATGGCTGCCAGGTCGCTCAAATTCACGGCCAGCGCGCGATGGCCGAGCGATCGCGGCGGGCTGCCGGGAAGAAAATGGACGTTCTCGACCAGCGAATCCGTGGTCAGCGCCAGATCGAAACCCGGTTGCGGCCGCAACAGCGCGGCATCGTCGCCCACGCCGAGGACCACATCGGTGCGCACGGCGCCCAGATGCCGGAAGAACCGTTCAATGACTGCCGCTTCGTCCATGGACCTTGAGCGCTGCCGCCGAGATGCCGCTCAGCGCTCGTTCGTGCGCCAGGCGCGCGCGGCGCGGTCGAGCACGCCGTTGACGAACTTGTGTCCATCGGTCGCGCCAAAGCGCCGCGCCAGTCCCACGGCCTCGTCGATGACGACACGGAACGGTATCTGCGGGCGATGCAGAAGTTCGACTGCCGCAATCAGCAGCACGGCATGTTCGACCGGATCGAGCTCCGCCGCTGCGCGCGCCAGGAATGGCGCCAATGCGGCATCCAGTGCCGCGTGTTCGTCGATTGCCTGCTGGACGAGCGCGCGGAAGTACGTGCCGTCGGCCCGCGGCATGTCCGCGTCGGCGGCAAATTCGAGCAGCAGCTCCTCGCAGGGTGCGGCGTTGAGCTGCCAGCGATACATCGCCTGCACGGCCAGACGCCGTGCCAGCGCCCGCGCCGCCGTCTGCGGATTGAAGTTGCCGGCCATGAACGCGGCCTTAACCTGAGACGCGCCGGACGAGCTGCGCCATCGCCAGCGCGGTATGCAGCGCCTCTGCGCCCTTGTTCTGCGCGCCGGGCGCCGCGCGCTCGCGCGCCTGCGAAACGTTCTCGGTGGTCAGTACGCCGAATGCCACGGGCACGCCCGTGTCGAGCATCACTTGCTGCAGGCCGCGCGCGCACTCCCCGGCCACGAAATCAAAGTGCGCGGTATCACCGCGGATGACGCAACCCAGGGCCACGATCGCATCGTAGCTGCCGGTGCGCGCCAGCAGCTGCGCAGCGAGCGGCAACTCGAAAGCGCCGGGAACGCGCTCGACGTGCAGCGCAGCCGGCGCTCCGCCGGCCGCGCGCCACGCGGCCTGCGCANNAGGCCTGCGCACCGGCGACGAGCTGCTCGACCAGTTCCTCGTTGTAGCGTGCGGCCACGACGGCGACATGCAGCGACGCCGCAGCGACCGGCGCGGATTCCGCAGCTTTTCCCATGCGATCAGTATAGCTAACCGGCGTCGTCGATATAGCCGACGATCTCGAGGCCGAAGGCCGCGAGGCCGTGCACGTGCTTCGGCGCCGACAGCACCTGCATGCGCCGCACGCCCAGATCCTGCAGGATCTGCGCNNAGGTCGCGCAGGATCTGCGCGCCGACACCGATGGTGCGCAATACGCCGCCAGCCTGCGCGCGGCCGCGTTCGGGCCGTTCGTCGGCACGCGCCGGCGCGCGCACGGCATCAGCCAGTTCGCGCGGCGATTCGCCCTGGCGCAGGATCACAACCACACCGCAGGGTTCAGCCGCGATGCGCGCGAGCGCCGCGCGCAAGGTCCACGCGCCGCTCGCGTCGCGCACCCCGAGCACGTCGCGCAGCGTGTCAACCAAATGCACGCGCACGCACGGCGTCGCCGTGGCATCAATCGTGCCGCGCACCAGTGCGAGGTGCACGTCGCGGTTCACGTGGTCCTCGTAGGCGTACAGGCGGAACTCGCCGTACTCGGTGCGCACCCGCTGTTCGGCGATCCGCTCGACCGAACGTTCGTTGCGCAGGCGGTAGCGGATCAGGTCGGCGATGCTGCCGATCTTCAGCCGATGCGTGCGCGCGAATTCCTCGAGCTGCGGGCGGCGCGCCATCGTGCCGTCCTCATTCATGATCTCGACGATGACGGCGGCCGGCTGGAAACCGGCCAGCCGCGCCAGATCGCAGCCCGCCTCGGTGTGTCCGGCGCGCGTCAGCACGCCGCCCGGCTGCGCCATGATCGGGAACACATGGCCGGGCTGGCGAAGATGCTCGGCGCGCGCCTCGGCGCCCACCGCGGTGCGCACCGTGTGCGCGCGATCGTAGGCGGAAATGCCAGTGGTCACGCCTTCGGCCGCCTCGATCGACACGGTGAAATTCGTGCGCTGCTCGCGGTTGGTCTCGGTCACCATCAGCGGCAGGCGCAACTGCGCGCAACGCTCCGGCGTCAACGTGAGGCAGATCAGGCCGCGGCCGAAGCGCGCCATGAAGTTGATGTCCGCGGCCGTGACTTTCTCCGCGGCCATCAGCAGGTCGCCTTCGTTCTCGCGGTCCTCATCGTCCATGACGACGACCATGCGGCCGGCGCGCAGTTCTACGAGGATCTCTTCGGTACTGTTCAATTCCATGTGATAACTGTTCTTAGGTTGTCAGCATAAACCATTGTTTTATAAGTATGTACACCCTGCTCACTACTGCGCGAGGCGCTCGATGTAGCGCGCCATGAGGTCGATCTCCAGGTTGAGCTGCGCACCTGGGCGCAAATCGCCCAACGTAGTGGCAAGCAACGTATGGGGTATCAGGTTGACGCCGAATTCCCGGCCGTCGACGTCGTTGACGGTGAGACTCACGCCATCGAGCGTCACCGAGCCCTTGCGGGCCACATAGCGCTCAAGTCCGGCCGGAACGCGCAGGCGCAGCCGCTGCGAACGCGCGTCACCGCTCCGTTCGAGCAACTCGGCGCGCCCATCAACATGCCCGGAAACCATGTGCCCGCCCAGCGCATCGCCCGCGCGCAGCGCTGGTTCCAGATTGATGCGTGAGCCCGCGTGCCACAGGCCTATTGTGGTGTGCTCGATTGTTTCGCGAGAAACATCTGCGATGAAGCCACGCGGCGTGAGCGCAGCCACCGTGAGGCAGACCCCCGCGACCGCGACGCTGTCGCCGCTCTGGCGCCGTGCCGCATCGATTCCGGTCGCATCGATGCCAATTCGCAGATCGCCATCGCGCTGCTCGGCGCTCTCGACCGTCCCAATAGTTTGCACAATACCGGTGAACATCGTTGCGTTCGAATCAGGCCTGGCCCGCATCGGGCCGGGCAATGATACGCAGGTCTACTCCGATGAGCTCGGCCGAAAGGAAGCGCAAATGCACGCGCCCGCTGAGGTGGCGCAGGGGCGGCAGTTCCGCCAGCGGCAACGCCTGCGGACCCAGCATGCAGGGCGCGAGATAGATCACCAGCTCATCGGCCAGTCGCGCCGTGAGCAGCGCACCTGCGAGGCGCGCTCCTGCTTCCACCCAGATCTCATTGGCCTGTAGCGCCGCGAGCCGCGCCATGACCGCGGGCAGGTCGAGCCCGCCTGCGGCGCTTTTTTCCACCGTCTCGATCTGCACCCTGGCCTGGCGGAGCGCCGCGATGCGTGCCTCATCCGCGCTGGCCGTGAACACGGTTGCCAAACCGTCCAGCGTGTACATGCGCGCCGTCGGCGGCACGCGCAAGCTTGTGTCGAGCACGGCGCGCAGCGGCTGGCGTACAGCACCGTCAATGCGCACGTTGAGCGAGGGATTGTCCTTGAGCACTGTGCCCGAACCGGTGAGGATCACCGAGCTGCGCGCGCGATACAGTTGCGCGTCGGCGCGCGCCGCCTCGCCGGTGATCCACTGGCTGCTGCCGTCGGCCAGCGCCGTGCGCCCGTCGAGGCTGGCGCCGAGCTTGACGCGCACCCAGGGCCGCCCGCGTTCGTGGCGGCTGAAGAAACCGATGTTCAGTTCACGCGCCTCGGCTGCCAGCAAACCGCCGGTCACTTCGAGACCAGCGCCGCGCAGCGCGGCCGCGCCACCACGCATCTTCGGATTCGGATCGTCCGCCGCGTATACGACGCGCCGCACGCCGGCCGCGATCAGTGCATCAGTACAGGGTGGCGTTTGCCCATGCGCCGCGCAGGGTTCGAGCGAGACGAAAGCCGTCGCGCCGCGAGCCGCTNNTGCGGTAGCGCGCCTCGGCGTCGCGCAGCGCCATCACTTCGGCGTGCGGGCCGCCGGCGCGTTCATGCCAGCCCTCGCCCACCACGCGTTCATCGCGCACCAGCACGCAGCCGACGCGCGGATTGGGCGCCGTCGTATGCAGGCCGAGCGTGGCCAGCCTAAGCGCGTGGCGCATGTGCAGTTCGTCGCCCGGAGTCCACGCATTCATCGCTTGCCCTTGTCCGTCGCATCGCTCTTGTCCGCCGCCTCGCNNAGCGGCAACTGCTCGCGCCCTGCGGCGCCCTTCGGCGTGCGGCGGCGCTGCTTGCGCAGGCCGTCGATCGTCTCGCGAAACGCTTCCACGTCCTGGAAACTGCGATACACCGAGGCGTAGCGCACGTANNCGGCTGCCATCGCTCTTGATGACGTGCGGCAGCAGCAACTCCGCCGCCTCGAAGGTGGTAAAGCGCTCGCCGCAATCGAGGCATTCACGCCGCCGGCGGATCTGCCGGCCGTCTCCGGCCAGGCGCGAATCGGTCACGCGGGTATCGGCGTGATTGCAGAACGGGCAATGCACGCGCGCGCCTGCGGCTAGGGCCCGCTCACACTTAGAGCGTCGTTCACGCGCGGTAGACCGGAAACCGGGCGCACAGCTCGAGCACTTCGGCGCGCACGCGCTGCACGACGGCATCGGCCCCATCGGCCTCGACCACATCGACGATCCAGTCGGCGATGCGGCGCATTTCCGGCTCGCGGAAACCGCGCGTCGTCGAGGCTGCCGTGCCGATGCGCAAACCGCTGGTTATCGCCGGCGGCCGCGGGTCGTTGGGCACCGCGTTCTTGTTGACGGTNNGGTGGTTGTCGGTGCCGCCCGAGACGATGTTCAGTCCGCGCTTCATCAGCGCCGCGGCCATGGCGCGAGCGTTGGCGATCACCTGCACCTGGTAGGCGCGGAACTCCGGCTGCTGCGCCTCGAGCAGCGCCACCGCCTTGGCGGCAATCACGTGCATCAGCGGTCCACCCTGCGTGCCCGGGAACACCATCGAGTTGAGTTTCTTCGTGATCGGCTCGTTCGCGCGCGCCAGGATCAGGCCGCCACGCGGTCCGCGCAGCGTCTTGTGCGTGGTGGTGGTCACCACATCCGCGATCGGCACCGGGTTCGGGTACTGACCGGCCGCGACGAGGCCTGCAACATGCGCCATGTCGACGAACAGCAATGCACCAACGGCATCGGCAATGACGCGGAAGCGCGCGAAGTCAAGCACGCGCGAATAAGCGGAGAAACCAGCAACGATCATCTTCGGGCGGTGTTCGCGCGCCAGACGCTCGACCTGCGCGTAGTCGATCAGGCCAGTCGCCACATCCACGCCGTACTGCGCGGCACGGAAAATCTTGCCGGAGAAATTCACCTTGGCGCCATGCGTCAGGTGGCCGCCGTGATCAAGACTCATGCCGAGGATCGGGTCGCCGGGCGACAGCAGCGCCAGATACACTGCGGCGTTGGCCTGCGAACCTGAATGCGGCTGCACGTTGGCGTAGTCGGCGCCGAACAGCGCCCGCGCACGGTCGATCGCGAGCTGCTCGGCGATGTCGACGTATTCGCAGCCGCCGTAGTAGCGGCGGCCGGGATACCCCTCCGCGTATTTGTTGGTCAACACCGAGCCTTGCGCAGCAAGCACGCGCGGGCTGGTGTAGTTCTCGGAGGCGATCAGCTCGATGTGATCTTCCTGCCGGCGGCGCTCGCCCTCGATTGCGGCGTGCAGCTCAGGATCGAACCCGGCGATGTCCATGCTGGCGGAATACATTCTCTATGGGCCCTGCAGCGTAAAAGGAGCGAAATTGTAACCGAGTCCTGAGCGTTCACTGTTCCAGTAGCGCCTCCAACACAGCCGTCCACGCCCGCGCCAGGTTGCCGCGGTCGTAGCCGCCGCCGCCGAGCGCCAGCAGCCTGCCGTGGCCCAGGCGGTCGGCCAGCGCGCACAGATCGCGCGCGGCCTGCGCGTGGACAGCGGGCGTAAAGCGCATATTCGTCAGCGGATCGCCCGCGATGCTGTCGGCGCCGCACTGCAGGATCAGGAACTCCGGCTCGTGCCGTGCGACGTGCTCGAGCACCAGCGGCCAGACCTTCTGGAACTGCGCGTCGCCCGATCCGGCCGGCAGCGGCAGGTTCAGCTTGGTGCCTATAGCCGCGCCGCGTCCGGTCTCGGCAATGCTCCCGGTTCCGGGATAAAGCGTATCGCCGCTTTCATGGATGTCGGCGAAGATCACGCCCGGATCGTCCTCGAAGCCGTAGTACACGCCGTCGCCATGATGCGCATCGATGTCGACGTAGGCGATGCGCTTGAGCCCGTGCCGCCGTCGCAGCGCTTCGATGACGATGCCGCAATCGTTGAACACGCAGAAGCCGGCGGCCCGGTCGCGCGCGGCGTGATGGAGTCCGGCAATCGGCGCGAACGCGCGCCGCCGCGTGCCCGCCATGATCCACTCGGCGGCCGCGAGGCTCCCTCCGACCACACAGGCTGCGACCTCGAAAACGCCGCGGAAACTGGGCGTGTCGCCGGCATCCAGATATCCGCCGCCCTGCTCGGAACTGCGCTGCACGAACTCAACGTAGGCGGGCGTATGGAACAACAGCAGTTCTTCGATGCTCGCCTGCGCCGGCTCCAGCATGGTCACGCGCGCACCGAGCTTGCGTTGCTCGAACTCACGGACGAAGGCGCCGTGCCGGTCTGCACCAAAAGGATGCCCGCCCGGAAAGCCGTAGCGCGCCTGACGCTCGCTCATGGACACGGCCGTCTGCGGATCCTGTTGAATCAAAGGGTCACCCTCTAAACTTGATGCGCAGCCTACCATAAGGCCGCAGCCGGACCGGGCGGGGCCTGGCCTTAGGGCGGCCGTTGGCATACGCCCCGGGGCTCAACGATAATGCGCGCCCTCCCGCGGCTGACCAGACCACCTGCAAAGGACACATGGCGCAATACATTTACACGATGAATCGGGTCTCCAAGATCGTGCCGCCCAAGCGCACGATTCTCCGGGACATCAGCCTGTCCTTTTTCCCCGGCGCCAAGATCGGCGTGCTCGGCCTGAACGGNNCGCGGCAATGTCATGGAAGGCGTTGGCGAGCTGTTCGGCAAGCTGCAACGATTCAATGCGATCAGCGAGGCCTTCGCCGAGCCGATGGACGACGAGCAGATGAACAAGCTCCTCGAGGAGCAATCGAAACTGCAGGATGCAATCGACGCCGCCGGCGGCTGGGAACTGGANNGAGCCGACCAACCATCTCGACGCCGAGTCGGTGGCCTGGCTGGAGCGTTACCTCGAGGAATATCCGAGCACGGTCATCGCGGTCACGCACGATCGATACTTTCTCGACAATGTCGCGCAGTGGATCCTCGAGCTCGACCGCGGACACGGCATTCCCTACGAGGGCAATTACTCCTCGTGGCTGGAGCAGAAAGAGGCGCGCCTCGCGCTCGAAGAGCGCGAGCAGGACGCGCTGCGCAAGACGCTGGCGCGCGAGCTCGAGTGGGTGCGCACCAATCCGAAGGCCCGCCAGGCCAAGAGCAAGGCGCGCCTGGCCGCCTACGAGCAATTGCTGGCGGATGAGTCCCAGAAGCGCGAGGAGTCGGTGGAGATCAGCATTCCGCCCGGCCCCCGTCTGGGCGATCTGGTGGTGAAGGCCGAGGGCCTCTCCAAGTCCTTCGGTGATCGCCTGCTGATCGAGAATCTCTCGTTCAATCTGCCGCGAGGTGGAATCGTCGGTGTGATCGGGCCGAACGGCGCGGGCAAGACCACCATGTTCCGGATGCTCGTGAACCAGGAGCAGCCGGACAAGGGCGTCTTGCGCATCGGCGACACCGTGAAATTCGCCTACGTCGATCAGAGCCGCGACACGCTGGAAGGCGACAAGTCGGTCTTCGAGGAGATCGCCCAGGGGGCCGAGTTCCTGGAGATCGGGAAGCGGAAGGTCAACGCCCGCGCCTACGTCTCGGGCTTCAACTTTCGCGGCACCGATCAGCAGAAGCGGGTCAAGGATCTGTCGGGGGGCGAGCGCAACCGCGTTCACCTCGCCAAGGTGTTGCGATCGGGGGGCAACGTGCTGCTGCTCGATGAGCCGACCAACGATCTGGACGTTGACACCCTGCGCTCGCTGGAGGACGC
>PMNQ01000130.1:9177-10182 GCA_003162555.1 Gammaproteobacteria bacterium
CATTGACGGGGCGGGGCGTATTCGAGCCTCTGTCCGCCCAGGCGCCGATCTTGTAGCATTCGCCCATCATGATCCCTTACGAAGAGCTGGAGCGGGCCCTCGGGCGCTGGAAGGCCCGTCGGTCCGGCACCGTGGAGAGCCCGGCGCTTCCTCTCGAGGGTGATGANNGAACCACAGGATGGCTCCGACGCTGGGTCCGACGTAGAGCACCGGTGCGATCTCGAAGAAGATCTCCAGGAAGCTGGGATTGTTGAACATCAGATCGAGCCCCACCGGCATACGCCCGCCCACCGCGACGTAGTTCCGGCTGCCGGCATTCCAGATGTTCATGCGCCCTCCGGCCCCGATGTGCCAGTCGAGCTGGGCTGTGCTCTTGACCAGGTTGGACTGCCAGAGGTAGTCGGCATTGAAGGTGAACCGGCCGTCGCAGGCGCCCCGGTTGTCGTTGTAGGTGCAGAAGTCTCCATAGTAGCCATCGAGGCCCAGCCCGAAGTCCCAGGCGTTGGTCCGGCCGACCCAGTACTTACCCACGAAACCGGTGGGGTTGCCGAGCTCGAAGCCAAGACCCAGGTTGCGTCCATAGCCAACCTCGGTGGCATGGGCCGCGCCGCTGGCCGCGCTCAGGACCAGAAACGACGACAGGAGGAGAAAACCGAGCAGCGAAGCANNCGAATGCGGTCTTCAGTAGGCGTTTCATCCGCGCCAGTGTACGACGAGATTCGTCCATCGATACGCTCATGGTGTCTTTTTGGGCCTGCGGCAATTCATCCGACATACTTCCGTCGTTCCGCCACCGGTCGTGAAACCGCTGTCGAGAGCAGTCGAGAAAATGGTTTCCTCGCGCATTCACGGCACGCCAATTCGTCAGCTGGCCTCGGCTCTCCATTCCGTGCTCCTATTGTGCACGGTCTTGTGCACCGTCGGGCTGGGGTGTCGCCGGTGGGAGTCGGGGCGGCGGGCTGGCCCGGCGGCCGACACCACGCGAGCGACTCACGGTGACGACCG
>PMNQ01000222.1 GCA_003162555.1 Gammaproteobacteria bacterium
TATTTCTTGCCGGCCTTGACGTGCTTGGCGATCCAGCGGCTGCTGGTCTCGTTGCGCGGGAAGGTGCTGATGAAGTCCTTGCGCGGCATGCCGGCGTCGCGCACCGCGATGATCATGATCTCCTTCTCGATCTGGCGGATCTCGCCGATATGCGCGCGCAGCTGTGCGGTCAGCGCATCGAACATGCGCGGCGAGAGTTTCAGCTCCATGAACTCGTCGGCCAGTTTCTTGCGCGACTTCTGCGTGCGCGGGTCTTCCGCACCCTGCTTGGCGAGGGCGGCCAGCACCGTGTTGAGGTGCTTGCGCACCAGCGCCATGCGCCGCGCGACTTCCTCGGGGTCGGGGCCGGTATCAATGACCGCTTCTTCGTCCTCGTCGCCGTCCGCTTCCTCTTCGTCGTTCTTTTCGCCTTCCACCACCAGCTCGACCTTGGTCGGGTTCTGCGGCTGCGCAATCACGTCGGGCGCGTTCGGATCGATGAAGCCGACCACCAGGTCGATCATGCGCGCCTGGCCGGTCTTGAACTGCTCGTAGGTGTGCAGCAGGTGCTCGTGCGTGGCCGGGTAGCTGGCGAGCGCCAGCCGCACCGCATCGAGCCCTTCCTCGATGCGCTTGGCGATGCGGATCTCGCCCTCGCGCGTCAGCAGTTCGACGGTGCCCATCTCGCGCATGTACATGCGCACCGGATCGGTGGTGCGGCCGAGTTCGGCATCGAGTGCGGCGAGCGCGGCGGCGGCTTCCTCGATGGCTTCCTCGTCGGCAGGCGAGGAGGGATCGGAGGCCAGCAGTGACTGCGAGTCCGGTGCTTTTTCGTACACCGGAATGCCCATGTCGTTAATCGTGTTGACGATGTCTTCGATCTGCTCCGGATCGACGATCTCGGAAGGCAGGTGATCGTTGACCTGCGCGTAAGTGAGATAGCCCTGTTCCTTGCCGCGCGCGATCAGGAGTTTCAGCTGCGACTGGCGGTCTTCGGGCACGCCGCCGGCGGCGGCGCGGCGTTCAAGTGCGGCCGCGAGCGCGGAACCCTTCGGCGCCGCGGTGGATTTGCCGGGCGGCGGCGTCAGGTGCGACTTGCCGGTAACGACGTGCTTGCCCGCGGGCGCTGCAGCGGATTTGCCGGCAACGGGCACTGGCTTCGCCGCGCTCTTCGCAGGCACGGGCTTGGCGCCCTTGACGGGCGCGGCGGATTTCGGCGCCACGACGGCCTTTGCCGGCACAACGGCGGCGCGTTTGGGCGCGGCGGCCGCGACCACGTGCGATTTTTTTGCTGCGGGCGCCGCATGCTTCACGGCGGGCACGGCGCTCTTGGGCCGGGCTGCGGGCGCGGACTTCAATTTGCGGGTCGACGGCATTGCGGTCTCTTTAATTAGGCGTGTTCAGGACAATGGCTCTGCTGCCGGGTTCCCCTTGGGATTTTCAGGGGAGCGCACCGGTGAGAGGTAATGAATGCGGAAAATCCTGTAATTATACCGAGTGCGCTGCACTAAAGGCCAGTTTGGGGAGCGAGCCCGGCAGCTGTCCAAGCTTATCGGACGGGGGGCTGGGGTCTTCTGTTAAGTGCTTGAAATTCTGACAGTTCTTGAGTCGTCGCCGAGGCCGATTGCACCTTGCGGAGCAGCTCGTCGTAGCGCCTGGCCTGTCGCTCCGCGCTGACCTGGGCAATGAGCCGGTCGAGGATGCCGAGCAGCTCGGGGCCGGCCTGTGCCGCATCCAGCAGGATGCGTTCGGCGTGCAATTCGCCCAGGCGCCGGTGCTCCGGCCGTTCGCGCCACTCCTCGAGCAGTTGCGAGCTGGTGCGCCGTGGTTGCGTCCGCAGCGCCTGCAGCAATTCGCGCAGCGTGCCGATGCCGCCGAGTTCTGTTTCGCTGATGTCGGCAAGTGCCGGCAGCACGGCCGCGGGCACCGCGGCCGCGATCGCGGGAAAATGCAGCAGCGTCTGGATGGCCTGCGTCACCAGTCCGCGGCGTCCGCCGCCGCGTCCGTCGCCGCGCGCCGCGCGGGTGCCGCTGGCTCGCGCACTGTCGCCTGCATCGGCGCCGTCAGCGTCTGGCGCAGCTGCCAGATCCGATCGCAGCAGTTCGCGCAACCGCTCGGTGCCGAGCCCGACTTCCTGCGCGATGCGCCCTAGCATCAATTCCAGGTACACGCCTTGTGGAAGTTTCGCCAGCAGCGGGCGCGCGAGCGCGACGAACTTGGCGCGTCCGTCCGCGTGCGTCACGTCGGCCTGCAGGAGCAGCTGGGCCGCCAGGTATTCCGACAGCGGCAGCGCAGCTGCGAGACGCGCCTCGAAGGCCTCGCGGCCTTCTTTGCCGACCAGGCTATCGGGATCCTCGCCGTCGGGCAAAAACAGAAAACGCAGTTCGCGTCCTTCGCGTGCTTCGGGCAGCGCGTTCTGCAGCGCGCGCCAGGCTGCGGCGCGGCCGGCGCGATCGCCGTCGAAGGCGAACACGACTTCGCTGACGAGACGGAAGGCGCGCTTGAGATGTTCCGGTGTCGTCGCCGTGCCGAGTGTCGCGACTGCGCAGGCCACGCCGGCCTGGTGGAGCCGCACCACGTCCATGTAGCCCTCGACGAACACCAGGCGCTTGAGGCTGGTGCGCGCAAGGCGGATCTCGTGCAGGCCGTAGAGTTCCTGGCCCTTGTGGAACAGCGCGGTTTCCGGCGAATTGAGGTACTTGGGCTCGCCGCGCTCGAGCACGCGGCCGCCGAAACCGAGCACGCGTCCGCGTGGATCGCGGATCGGAAACATGATGCGATCGCGGAAGCGGTCGTACCAGGGCTCGCTCCCGGCGCGCGGCGTTTCGCGTTCGATGATCAGTCCTGTGGCCAACAGCGCACGGCGTGACTCGTCGGTGGCGCCGAAGCGGTGCAACACTTCGTTCCATGCGTCGGGCGCGTAGCCGATGCGGAAGCGATCGATGATCGTGGCATCGAGTCCGCGGGCCTGCAGGTATTTGCGCGCGCGCTCGTTGCCGGCCAGGCACTCCTGGTAGTAGCCCGCGACGCGGCCCAGCAGTTCGGTGAGTTGCTCCTGCGCGCGCGGCGCCGCCGCGGAGCCTCCTTCGTGCGGCACCTCGAGGCCGAGACGTCCCGCCAGTTCCTCGACGGCTTCGGGAAACGGCAGTTGCTCGTACTGCATCAGGAAACCGAGCGCGGTGCCGTGCGCGCCGCAACCGAAGCAGTGAAAGAACTGCTTGTCGGGACTGACCCAGAATGAAGCGGTCTTCTCGTCGTGGAACGGGCAGCAGGCCTTGAACTCGCGGCCCGCCTTCTTGAGCGGCACACGGCTACCGACGATCTCGACGATATCGGCGCGCGCGATCAGCTCATCGATGAAAGTCTGGGGGATGCGGCCGGCCATGCGTTCAAGTCTACCCGAGAGAGGCTGCGGTCGATTGCGACCGCGCAGTTGGCCATGCCAGCGGCTCATGGCGGCGCGCGGCTCAGAATTCCGGACCTAGGATCGTCCGGAATTCTGCCGTGCCCTCGCGCGGACGGGCGCTGCGGCCTTGTTGTGGCACCGCCAGCGGCCGACGAACCAGGGCCGCGCGCCTGCGCCCGCGCTCGGCGCGCCGCAAATCGCCGTTGGTATGGTTGATTGCTCGGCGACAATCAAACACTGACGCGTGGCGGTGCGGGTTGCCAAGCCCGGCGGCTTCTCCATGCGCAGTGGGGCAATCTGCCGAAGTCGCTAGAGTGGCTCCAGACGGGACTGCGGATCCTGGATCCCGGTCTGACGAATCTGAAGATGGATCCGCAGCTGGATCCGGTGCGCGGCGAAGCTGAATTTCCCGGACTGAAGGTCAGCCGGCCGCCGCTTCAGGGCCCGAGCTGTGCGGATTGCGCGCGCGCATCGTGCCGCCACAGCAGCAGCGCGAACACGAAGCCCGCGAGGCTCAGCAGCCCGAAGAACCACAGCATCGCGGCGTAACCCTGCACGTGCGCGGCACTGGCGCCGCCGCGATCGTTGAGATAGCCGGCGATCAGGTTGGCGAGCGTCAGTCCCGCGTTCTGCAGCATGGTCATGAGTCCGTAGGCCGTGCCGAGCAGTGCCGCGGCGGCCACGCGCGGCACTGCCGGCCACAGCACGGCGGGCACCATCGAGAAACTCACGCCCAGCAGCGCCGTCGATACCCACAGGCTCACGCTGGAGCTGGCGAGGCACACGAAACTAAGCGGCAGCAGCAGTGAGCCGACCACCAGCAGTTGCGCATGATGGCCGATGCGGTCGACCAGCAGGCCGAACAGCGGCGTGGCGACCACCGCTGCGAGGAACACATAGCTGTTGATCTTGCTGGCCGCGGCCAGCGACATGCCGTGAGCATGCTGGAAATACTCGATCGCGAACGTGCTGCGAAACGGCAGGATCACCGAGTAGAACGTGACGCAGATGCCGGCGATGCACCAGTAGCCGAAGCCGAAGCGGAGCATGTTCTTCCAGTCGACGCGCTCGCCCGGCGGCGCGATCGCCAGCGTGCCGCGCGCCGCCTCGCGCCGGTCCACCAGGAAATAGACGGCCGCGGCCGCCAGGCTCAGCGCCGCAAATCCTGCCGCCAGCACCAGCGGCGGCTGCCAGCCGCGTGCGTACAGCGAGTCGGCAAAAGAAGGCGAGCGGTCGGCCAGATAGGAGCCGAGGCGTCCAAGGCTGATGTTCAGCGCCAGGAACAGCGCCAGGTAACGTCCGTCGAACCACTGCACCAGCGCGACCAGCAGCGCGACGATCATCGTCTCGGCGCCGACTCCGAACAGCAGCCGGCCCAGCACCATCACCCCAAAGTGGCTGCCGAGCGCGGTCAGCACGGCGCCCACCAGGCAAATGAACGTGGTCCAGAAAACCACGCGGCGCACGCCCAGGCGATCGGTCAGCACACCCCCTACCAGCACCAGGAAAATGTTCGGCACGCTGTAGATCGCGTTGAGCGTGCCAAGCTGGGTCTGGGTGAAACCGAGCTGGCGTGAGAGCAGGTCGGCGACCGGGCCGATCGAATCGTAGACATAGTTGTTGCCCAGCATCAGCAGGGCCGCGGCCGTGAACATGATGGCCTGGGCTTTGAACGACGGCAGGCGCGTGCGCTGATTCATGGGGCGGCAATATGCCAGAGCCGCGTGCGCCACGCCGCGCTATTGGGCGTCTGCGAGCTCCGCCATGATGATGCTATGGTTGCGCGCATGAGCGACAAACAACGCGACGCGGGTCTGGTGCGCGCAGTCGGACCCTGGGGATTGGCGGCCAGCACGGTCTGCATCGTGGTCGGTGCCGGCATCTTCGCGGTGCCGGCGGCGCTGGCTTCGAGCGTGGGCAGCTACGCGCCGCTGGCGTTGCTGGTGTGCGCTGTGGCCGTTGGCGCAGTGGCAATCTGCTTTGCCGAAGGCGGCAGCCGCATGGCGAGCAGCGGTGGCGCCTACGCCTACATTGCCGTCGCCTTCGGGCCGCTGGTCGGATTCGTTGCCGGCACGCTCTCCTGGCTCGGCAGCGTGCTCGCCAGCGGCGGCGTGGCCGCGGCGCTCGCCGACGTGTGCGTATCCGTGTTGCCGCTGCCGCTGCGGACCACGGCGCACGCGCTGGTGATCATCGTCGTCATCGTCGGCATCGCGCTGGTCAATGTGCGTGGCGTGCTGAGCGCGACCCGCATGGTGAGCGCGGTTACGCTGCTGAAGCTCGTGCCGCTGCTGATTTTCCTGGTGGTCGGCGCTACGGCCATGCACGGCGGCAACTTTGCGCAGACCGTGCAACCGGACACAGCAGGCCTGGGCCGCGCGCTGATCCTCGCGCTGTTTGCATTCACCGGCATGGAGATCTCGCTGTGCGCGAGCGGCGAGGTGGCCGATCCGGCCCGCACGATACCGCGCGCGCTGGCGATTTCGATGGTGGCGGTGACATTGCTGTATGTCGCGATCCAGGTGGTCGCGCAAGGGCTGCTCGGTCCGGCGCTGGCGTCCTCGCAGGTGCCGCTGGCCGATGCAATGGGCCGCATCAGTCCGGCGTTGCGATTGTTGATGGTGGCAGGCGCCGCGGTGTCGATGTTCGGCCTGCTGAGCAGCGAACTGCTCGGCAATCCGCGCGTGCTGTTCGCGTTTGCGCGTGACGGCCTGCTGCCCGCAGCGCTCGGCCGCGTGCACGAGCGCAGCCGCGTGCCGCACGTGGCGATCCTCGTGAACGCCGCGATCGCGCTGCTGCTGGCGCTGAGCGGCAGTTTCGCCGAGCTGGCGGTGCTGGCGACGCTGGTGACCGCGCCGCTGTACATGCTCGGTTGCGCGGCCGCGCAGCGCATGGCGAAGCGCGGCATCACGCAGGGCGCCGCACCATTGAATTTCCGCTGGCTCGGCGCGGCTGCGGCGGTCGGCATCGCCGGCATGCTGGCGTTGGTGGCGCTGGCGGCGCGCGTGGAAATCATCGGTCTGCTGGCGGTGATCGCCGGCAGTGCGCTGGTTTACCTGCTGGTGTCGCGGCTGGCGCCGTCGCCACGCTGAAGGAACTGTTCGGCGCTCGTGAGTTGCAGGCCCAGCCGGAGCGCGAGCGCATTGGCATCGTAGGGCGTGTCGCAGGCGACCAGCCAGTTTAGTCCCATGATGCCGGAAGCACTTTCGGAAAACGGTGCCAGCAATGCTCGCAGCACGCGGTACGCTCGCCTCGGCATGCTGATGGCGCGAATCGGTTTGCCCAGCAGACGCGCATAGATCGCGAGCACGTCATCCCAGCTCAGCACCTGCGGACCACCGATCTCGAAGATCGCACCACGCATGTCCTCGCGCCCGATGCTGCCGATGATGAATCCGGCCACGTCGTCCAGCGCGATGAAGGCATGACGCACCCGGCGCGAGCCCGGCAGTAGCGCGATGCCGTGCTGGCGTATCAGGCCGCCGACCGCGTTGATGAATACCTGCAGGAACCAGTAGCGGCGCTCGATGGTCGCCGCCGCGGCGCCGCGCGCCACACTGGCGTCGCCGATGAAGGCGAACCAGTCGTCCATGAACAACGAGGGCCGCAGCACGGTGTACGGCAGCGTGCTCGACTGCAGGCGCTGTTCGTTGAGCCGCTTGTAGCGAAAGGCCGGAACCGCCGCGTCGTGCGCAGTCTGCGGCATCGACACGAAGATGAATTGCCCGATCCGTTCCCGCTCGCAAGTTGCGATCAGGTGAGCGTAGCCCTGGCCCTCGACCGCTTCGAAGCTGGTTCGGCCCTCGGGCACGATGACGTTGGCCGTGGCAATGACCACGCGCGCGCCGCGGCACGCGGCCTCGACGCTGGCGGCATCGCGCAGATCGCCAAAGCCAAGCTCGACTCCGGGCATGCGCAGGTGTTCGTGTCTTGAACCGACGCGCACAAAGGCACGCACAGGCTGGCCCGCCGCGGCGAGCCGCCGCACGACAGCCGTGCCCAACTGGCCGGTTGCTCCCACAACCAGGATCATGGTGCCACCCCGCCTTCGACACCGGTAAGTTAGAATAACGTACGCGCATTCGCACCGACAGCGCAAATCATTGGGAGCACCTTCCATGCGACAGCTCCGTGTAAAGCCGATTCTGGCGGCACTCTCCACCGGCCTGGCGCTTGCGGCGGCTGTGCAGGCGGCACCGCTCCCAGGTGTTGCCGAACTGCACACCATGGCCGCGCGCTTTGCGCCGGTCGACATCCGGGTCGACCTGACGCGGATGCCAGCCAACGAGCGTCGCGCGCTCACGGCGATCATTCGCGCCGCGCAGATCATCGACGCGATCTACCTGCGCCAGGTGGCGCCGCACAACGAAACGCAGCTGCTGGCGCTGCTGCAGGATCACACGGCGCTGGGCCAGGCGCGCCTGCAGTATTTCCTCATCAACAAGGGATCATGGTCCGAGCTCGATCTCAACCGGCCGTTCCTGCCGGGCGTGGGCGAACGGCCGGCGCAGGCCGGTTTCTACCCGGCCGATGCCACGCGCGCCGAGGTCGAGGCCTGGCTCAACACGCTCGCTCCGGCCGAGCACGAAGCCGCGGCCGGATTCTTCACCACCATACGGCGTACCCCCGCCGGCACATTTACCGCCGTGCCGTATTCGCTCGAGTACCAGAACGAATTGAGTGAAGCCGCGCAGCAGCTGCGCAAAGCGGCCGAGCTCACGCACCAGCCGACGTTGAAGGCTTTCCTCGAAAAGCGCGCCGCGGCCTTCATCAGCAACGATTACTACGACAGCGACATGGCCTGGATGGATCTCGATGCAACGATCGAGCCTACAATTGGACCGTACGAAGTCTACGCAGACGAATGGTTCAATTTCAAAGCGGCCTTCGAGGCCTTCATCACTGTGCGCAACGCGGCCGAATCCGCCAAGCTGGCGCACTTCAGCGATCAGCTGCAGGACATCGAAGATCACCTGCCGATCGATCCGCAGTACCGCAACCCGAAGCTGGGCGGCTACGCGCCGATCCGTGTCGTCGATGTGGTCTACAACAGCGGCGACGGGAATCATGCCACGCAGACCGCGGCCTTCAATCTTCCGAACGACGAGCGCGTGGTCGCCGCCAAGGGATCAAAGCGCGTGCTGCTGAAGAATTATCAGCAGGCCAAGTACCAGAAGGTGTTGCTGCCGATCGCGCAGCGCGTGCTCTCGCCGGCCGACCGCAAGTATGTCGCCTTCGAGCCGTTCTTCACGCACATCCTCATGCACGAACTGATGCACGGCCTTGGTCCGCAGGCGATACAGGTCGACGGGCGTGCCACGACGGTGCGTCAGGAGCTCAAGGAGCTGAACGGCACGCTCGAGGAGGCGAAAGCGGATGTGTCCGGTCTGTGGGCGTTGCAGTACCTGATGGACAAGGGCGTGCTCGACAAACGCCAGGAACGCTCCGTCTACACCACCTTCCTGGCCTCGACCTTCCGCACGCTGCGTTTCGGGCTGACTGAATCGCACGCGCGCGGCATGGCGCTGCAGGTCAACAACCTGTTCGACCACGGCGCGATAAAGATCGCGCCCGATGGCACCTTTTCACTCGACCTGCCCAAGGCGAAGCAGGCGACTGCCGACCTGACGAATGAGATCATGACGCTGCAGGCGCATGGCGATTACGGCGGCGCGCACGAGTTGCTCGCGCACATGGTCGTGATTCGTCCGCCGATGCGGCGCATGCTCGACAAGCTGAAAGATGTGCCGGTGGATATCGCGCCGAATCTGGTGACGGCGGCCGAACTCACTGCGCACTGAAGACGTACTGATGCGGCGGCTTGAGCCCGCCGCGTCGGATCAGGCCGACAACCGCGCCTTGATGCGCGCACCGACGGCGCCCATGTCGGCGCGTCCTGCGGCTTTGGCCTTGATCGCGGCCATGACCTTGCCCATGTCCTTGATGGAAGCCGCGCCGGTGGCGGTGATCGCCGCGGCGATCATCGCGTCGAGGTCGGCTTCGCTCAATTGAGCCGGCATGTAGGCGCCGAGCTGGGCGAGTTCAGCCTCTTCCCTGGCGACCAGGTCGGCGCGTCCGCCGGCCTTGAACTGGACGATCGATTCGCGCCGCTGCTTGATCATCTTGTCGATGACCGACAAAACCTGCGCATCGTCGAGCTCGATGCGCTCGTCGACTTCACGTTGCTTGATGGCCGCCATAACCATGCGGATGTTGGCGAGCTTTTCCTTCTCGCCCGCGCGCATGGCGGACTTCATGTCCTCCTGGATGCGCGCCTTGAGGCTCATGGAATCAGCGCGCGGTGCGCACGAAATCGCGGGACACGCGCTTGATGTGGCGCTTCACGGCCGCGGCCTTCTTGCGCTTACGTTCCTGCGTGGGCTTTTCGTAGAATTCGCGGCGGCGCAGCTCGGCGAGCACCCCGGCCTTCTCGCAGGCACGCTTGAAGCGCCTCAGGGCGGCATCGAAGTACTCGTTTTCCCGGATTCGGACGCTCGGCATCGAACTCAACCTCTTGATCTTCAAGCCGTTTGCAGGCGGCTTAGGATACGGCAGGGGCCGGGATTCTAAAGAGGCCGGCGACAAAAGGCAAAGCCTCCCGAAATAAGGGTCCCCAGCGCGGTGCCCATGGGCGGCCGGGCCAGGCAGCTCAGGCATGCGTCATACTGCCTCCAAAGGCACCCATGCGAGTCCTGGCAATAGAATCTTCCTGCGATGAGAGCGCAGTGGCCGTGCTGGACGAGCAGCAGGGGCTCCTCGGCCACGGCCTGTGGAGCCAGGTCGACCTGCATCGCCTGTATGGCGGCGTGGTGCCGGAACTGGCATCGCGCGATCACGTGCAACGGCTCCTGCCGCTGGTGCGCGATACGCTCGCGACGGCCGCCACGTCCCCTGGGCAGTTGCACGGCATCGCCTACACCGCAGGCCCCGGCCTGATCGGCGCGCTGCTGTGCGGCGCGGCGTTGGCGCGCTCGCTGGCCTACGGCTGGAAACTGCCGGTCATCGGCATCCACCATCTGGAAGGCCATCTGCTGGCTCCGCTCCTCGAGTCGCCGGCCCCGGAATTTCCGCACCTGGCGCTGCTGGTCTCCGGCGGACACACCATGCTCATCGAGGCGCTCGCACTCGGCGATTACCGCCTGCTCGGCGAGACCCGCGACGATGCCGCCGGCGAGGCCTTCGACAAGAGCGCCAAGCTGCTCGGGCTCCCGTACCCCGGCGGGCCGCAGCTCGCCGCGCTGGCGGAGCACGGACGGCCGGGCAGTGTGCCGTTGCCGCGGCCGATGCTCGATCGGCCGGGATTCGAGTTCAGTTTCTCCGGGCTCAAGACTGCGGTGGCGCTCGCGGCGCGCGCCCAACCGCTCGATGAGCAGCGCCGTGCCGATATCGCGCGCGGCCTGCAGGATGCCATCGTCGACACGCTCTGCACCAAGGCGTTGCGCGCGCTTGACGCTACCGGCCACCGGCAATTGGTGGTGGCAGGCGGCGTAGGCGCCAACCGATACCTGCGCACGCGGCTGAGCGCGGCGCTGGCGGCGCACGGCGGACAGGTTTTCTTCCCGCGGCCGGAATTCTGCACGGATAATGCCGCGATGATTGCCATCGCGGGACTGCTGCGGCTGAAGGCCGGCGAACGGAACGGTGCGGGACTGAATGTCCGCGCGCGCTGGCCACTGGCGGAGTTGCGGCCACCCGCTGCAATGCATGGAGCGACATGACCACGACCACCACAACCGGAGACCGGATCTTCCTGCGCGGGCTCGAATGCCAATGCATCATCGGCTTCATCGANNTACGTGGGCGAGTCGCAGTTCCAGCTCATCGAGACGCTGGCCCACAATCTGGCGATGCTGCTGCTGGAGGAATTTTCGCTCGAATGGATTCGCCTCAGCCTCAACAAGCCGGGTGCCATCCGCCACTCGCGCGACATCGGCGTCAGCATTGAGCGGCGGCGCTGAGGCCGTAAGCCTTAGGTTATGACGCGCGTGTACGTCGCGATCGGCGGCAACGTCGAACCCGAGCGCTGGTTCCCGCTGGCCGCGCGCGAGCTGCGCCGGCGCTTTCCCGGCGCGCACTTCTCTTCCTGCTACCGAAATCCTGCCTTCGGTTTCGTCGGCGCCGATTTCCACAACGCGGTCGCCGGCTTCGACACGGAAGCGACCGTGGAACAAGTGCTGGCCCACTGCCACGACATCGAAGCGCTGTGCGGCCGGCAGCGCGATGACCCGAAATGGGCGCCGCGCGTCATGGATATCGACCTGTTGCTGTACGGCGAGCGTGTCGCCGATACGGCTGCGTACCGCCTGCCGCGCCCCGACCTGCTGCGGCGCTGCTACATGCTGCGGCCGCTGGCGGAGATCGCCGGCGGCCTGTACCACCCGTTGAGCGGGCGCGAGATCGCGGATCACTGGCGCGAGCTGGCGCGCGAACCGCACTCGCTGGAACCCTTGCCGCTGGATCTCAATG
>PMNQ01000146.1:0-14008 GCA_003162555.1 Gammaproteobacteria bacterium
TCGATGCCGACGATGCGCATGCCCTCGACCAGCGCATCATTGAGCACACGCTCAGGACTCCAGCCGCGCTTCAGGTAAATGTGCGTGGCCTGCTCGACCTCGACTTTGAGCCCGTTGTACAGGTCGTCGTGCACCTGCTCGGCCAGCTCCTCGTCGTTCAAGGAGTTAAGGTCAAATTCCGCGTCGGCGTCATCGCTCATGATCGGTCTCCCGCAAGCTTGCCAAATGGTATGTGTAGGGGGGTGCAAGCACTGGTCGCATAGCGACCGGCGCATGCCCGCAGGCGACACGGCCGGGTGGCCGGCGGGAATCCGCCGATCGTGCCAGGCTGCGCATTCAACCCAGTGCTTCCCGCAGCGGCGCGCGCGCCTGGGAGCGGGCTCCCGTGTGCGTGTGGCGAATCTGGCGCTCGGCACTGGGCGGGCAGCCAAACTGCCGGCGGTAGCATTTCGAGAAATGCGGGGGCGACTGGAAACCACACGCTGTCGTGATGTCCATGATCGGCATCGCCGTCTGCAGCAGCAGCTCGCGTGCACGCCGCAGCCGCATCTGCAGGTAGTATTTCTTTGGCACGCAGTCGAGGTGCCGTTTGAACAGGCGTTCGATCTGCCGGCGTGACAATCCGGTGGCCTTCGCGATCGCATCGAGCGCCATCGGTTTCTCGATGTGCTCTTCCATGAGCTGCGCCACCTTGATCAGGCCGTCGTGGCTCGCGCCCAGCTGCGCCCGCAGCGGTACGAACTGCTGGTCGCGGTCATTGCGGGCGCGATCGACGATGAACTGTTCGGCTATCAACTGCGCCACGCGGGTACCCAGCTTGCCCTTGACGAGGTGCAGCATCAGGTCGAGCGGTGCGATGCCGCCGGACGCCGTGTAGCGGTCGCGATCGATCGTGAACACCTGGTTGCTCAGCATGACGCGCGGAAATTCCTCGCGCAGCGCCGAGAGATTTTCCCAGTGGATCGTGGCACGGTAGGTGTCGAGGAGCCCGGCGCGCGCGAGCGCGTAGCCGCCAGTGCACAGCGCGCCGATGCCCACGCGCCGTTCGTTGAAGCGCCGCAGCGCCCGCAGGAGCGGCGGCGTTACGCCCTCCCGCACATCGATGCCGCCGCAAACGAACAGGATCTCGACCCGGCCCAGGCTCTCCAGCGGCACGGTCGGCGAGAGTGACGTTCCGTTGCTGGCAATCACCGGCTCGCCGTCGAGACTGGCAATCGACCACTCGTAGGCGAGCTGGCCGCTGAGGCTGTTGGCCATGCGCAGCGGCTCGACCGCGTTCGAGAGCGCGATCATCGAATACTGCGGCAGCGTCAGGAACGCGAAGTGGCTCTTGCGAAGTACCGGGCCGGATTCCACGATTTGCACCGTCGTTGGCAGACAGGCGAACCTGTCGGATTACGACGGTATTCTTGTCTAAAAGCGACCAGGAAGCAAGCCAGGCCCGTATAGCCCCAAGCCAGGCCTGGACGCGACAGGAGGGACGCAAACCGTCATCATTCGTCGCAGCAATGGAGAAGACCTAAGGATGCCCAGCAAGAGTCCCGCAGGCGTGACGCGAGGCTGGATCGTGCCGATCGGCGGCGCCGAGAACAAGGAAAACGACCGCCACATCCTCGAGCGCTTTGTGCGGGTGTCCGGCGGGCATGACGCCAACATCGTCGTGATCCCCACCGCCAGCCGCATGCACGAGACCGGTCAACGCTACGAGCAGCTGTTCGCGCAGCTCGGCGCGGCGCAGGTGGCGACGATGGATTTCGACACGCGGCGCGACTGCCAGGAAGCAGGCCGGCTGCGCCGGCTCGAGGAAGCAAGCGGCATCTTCTTCACCGGCGGCAATCAGCTGCGCCTGACTACGCTGTTGGGCGGCACGCCGGTCGCGAAGATGATCCGCGCGCGCAATGCCGCCGGCGTGGCCGTCGGCGGCACCAGCGCTGGCGCCAGCATCCTGAGCGAACACATGATCGCCTTCGGTGACGAAGGCTCCGCGGTGATCTCTGGCAGTGTGCGGCTGGCGCCGGGCCTTGGACTCACCAACCGGTTCATCATCGATCAGCATTTCCGGCAGCGTGACCGCTTAGGAAGATTGATAACTGCTCTTGCGTACAACCCGTTTGCTGTGGGAATAGGCCTGGACGAAGACACGGGCGCGTTCATCGGTCCGGACGAGACCATCGAAGTCGAGGGGAGCGGCGGTGTCACCGTCGTTGATGCATCTGAAGTGACCTACTCCTCGATCAGCGAAGTGTCCGAGGGGCAACCGGTGTGCATGCTGGGACTGCGCGTGCATATCCTCACGGCGGGAGCGACATTCAACCTGCATACGCGGCTCGCGCAGGCGGCCGGACTGGCACACGTAAAAGAATAAGCCAGGGAACTGGCAAAGGAACTGGCAATCGTGCGCATCCTGGATCGATCCGTTTATGTCGGCCCCTCGCTGTATGCGCATTTCCCGGTCATCCGGCTGGAGCTCGACCTCGGCGAGCTCGAGGCCTGGCCCACCGCGCGCCTCGGCAATGCGTACATCGACGCCCTCGCCGCCGCGCTTCCCGGTCTTGCCGAACACGGCTGTTCGTATCGCGAGCCCGGCGGATTCTATCGGCGCATGCGTGAAGATGAAGGCACCTGGCTGGGGCACGTGCTCGAGCATGTCGCCATCGAGTTGCAGAACATGGCCGGCGAGGAAGTCACCTTCGGCAAGACGCGCAGTGCGGGTTCGCCCGGCGTCTACACCGTCGTCTATGAATATGAGCAGCGCGATGAAGGCATCGCGGCCGGCGCACTCGGGCTGCGTCTGTTGTGTTCGCTGTTGCCGGAGGCGATACGCCCCGCTGGCTCGGTGCCGGAGGGCTGGAGCTGGCCCACGGCGCGCGATGAATTCATCCGCTTCGCGCAGCGCCGTGCGCTGGGACCGTCGACCGCCTCGCTGGTGCGCGCCGCCAAGGATCGCGGCATTCCCTGGCTGCGCCTGAACGACCAGTCGCTGGTGCAGCTCGGCCACGGCAAGTACCAGCAACGCATCCAGGCCACCGTGACCGGCCGCACGCCGCACATTGCCGTCGAACTCGCCAGCGACAAAGAGGAGACCAACAAGATCCTCGCGACACTGGGGCTCCCGGTGCCGAAGCAGGAACTGGTGCAGACCGAAGCGCAGGCCGTGCGCGCCGCGCAGCGCATCGGCTTCCCGGTCGTGACAAAGCCCTACAACGGCAATCACGGCCGCGGCATTTCGATCCGCCTGACGACTGATGCCGAAGTGGCGCAAGGCTTCCTGGTGGCGCGCGAACACTCGCGCTCGGTGATCGTTGAGACTTTTCTCGAGGGCGATGATCACCGGCTGCTGGTGGTCAACGGCGAACTGGTGGCGGCCACGCGCCGCACGCCCGGCCATGTGGTCGGCGACGGCACGCACGACATCACCGCGCTGATCGATATTGTCAATCAGGATCCGCGCCGCGGCGTGGGCCACGAAAAGGTCCTGACTCGCCTGGAGCTCGACGCGCAGGCTCAAAAGATGCTCGAGCGCGTGAGCATGACCGCCAGTTCGATTCCGGCTGCCGGCCAGATCGTGTTCCTGCGCTCGACGGCCAACCTGTCCACCGGCGGCACCGCGACGGATGTCACCGATGTCATCCATCCGGACAATCGCGAGATGGCCGAGCGCGCGGTGCGCGCGATCGGACTCGATGTCGGCGGCGTGGATTTCCTCTCCAGGAACATCACCGAGAGCTACCGCAAGATTGGCGGCGGCATCTGCGAGGTCAACGCCGCGCCCGGCTTCCGCATGCACGTCGCGCCGAGCGAAGGCACACCGCGCGAGGTCGCCAAGCCGGTGATCGAAATGTTGTTCCCGGCGGGCGCGGCTTCGAAGGTGCCCATCGCTGCGGTCACCGGCACGAACGGCAAGACCACAACCGCGCGCATGCTGGCGCATATCACCAAGATGGCGGGCTTCACGCCCGGCCTGACCACGACCGATGGGGTGTACATCAATGGTCAGCGCACCGTGCAGGGAGACATGACCGGACCGGTCTCGGCACGCATGGTGCTCGCCGATCCGCAGATCGACATCGCGGTGCTCGAAACAGCGCGTGGCGGACTGTTGCGCGCCGGCATGGGCGTGAACGAGGTCAACGTCGGCGCGGTGCTCAACGTGCAGGCCGACCACCTTGGTCTCAAGGGCATCGATACGCTCGAGCAACTTGCCGAGGTCAAGCGCGTGGTCATCGAGGTTGCCACCGACTGCGCGGTGCTCAATGCGGATGATCCGCTGGTGCTGAAGATGTCGGGCTACACTGAAGCCAAGAACATCTGCTACGTCACCATCAACCCGCATCACACGCTGGTCCGCGAGCACATCCGTGCCGGCGGGCGCGCCTGCGCGCTCGAAGCCGGCGTGAACGGGCAGATGATTGCGCTCTACGACCGCGGCAGCCACATTCCGCTGCTGTGGACACATCTGATCCCCGCCACGCTCGAAGGACGCGCGATGCACAACGTGCAGAATGCAATGTTCGCCGCGGCGATGGCGTTCTCGCTCGGCATCAAGCTGGATGCGATCCGCCAGGGACTGCGCACTTTCGATTCCACGTTCTTCCAGGCACCCGGCCGCATGAACGTGTTCAACGAACACCCATTCAAGGTGCTGTTCGACTACGGCCACAACGCGCACGCCGTGGCCGCCATGGCCAGCCTCGCGCAGCAGCTCGATGTGGCAGGCCGGCGCATCGTGGTGCTGGCCGGCCCCGGCGACCGGCGCGACGAGGACCTGGTGGCGATCGCGCAGGCCGTCGCCGGGCGTTTCGATCACTACATCTGCCGACGCGATGACAACCTGCGCGACCGCGCGCCCGACGAAGTGCCGAAGATCATGTCGCGGGCGCTGCAGGCGGCCGGAGTTCCCGCCGCCGCGATCTCGATGATCCCGGACGAACAGGAGGCGATCGAAGCAGCGCTGCAGATGGGGGCGACTGGCGATCTGTTGCTTATTTTCGCTGACTCGCTGGTGCGCTCCTGGAAGCAGATCACCAAGTTCAGGCCCGCCGGGTCTGCGTCGGCACGCCCGGCGTCACATTTTGCTGGCAGCATGGGCGATGAGCCGCTGGCGGCGGCAGCGCCCGCAGCGGCGGGCTCCGCGCCAATGGCGCGCGCCGCGGAAGGCCAGGGTGCCGATTTCAGCCTTGAAGGGCTGATCCGCGATGAGCGCGGCGTGCGAATGGCGCCGGAGATCGAAGACTGAAGCCCGAACCCGCCCTGCCATTCGATGATTCGCGCCGGCTGACCGGCGCCAATCTGTTCTTCGCACACACCGGCGCAGTGCTCGAGGTGGTCGGAATTCCGATCGACGATGCGCTGCTGGACGGCTGGCGCGAACGCGTCGGGCGCGCACGCAAGCAGCTGGCGTGGAGCGAAGCAGAGCTCGTTGCTCGCCGACATGCCGGCGGCGTTTCGCTGGCACTCGCGGCGCCCTGCGACCTGCTGTTCCTGGCGACGGAAGTGAATGAGTGGGCGCTGTGCGCCACACTGCAACTACGCGACCCGCAACGCTGGACTGAACTGCCCGCAGCCTTGCTCGCTGCGGCGCTGGAGGACGCAGTGGATCCCGCCACAGTCGTGCCCCCGGTGCTCGATGAGCGCGCAGCGATGGCGCGATTCACGCTGCTGGCCACGCGCGAAGCCCGCCCCGCGCTGCGCGCGCTGCTCGCGATGAGCGTTCTGCGCGGCCTGCCCCATCTGCTCGATGACGACGAACTGACATTGGGCGCCGGCACGGGAGCGCGCACATTCCCCTTGAACGACCTGCCCGCGCCGGATGCAGTGCACTGGTCCGAACTGCACGGCATTCCCACCGCTGTAGTGACAGGCTCGAACGGCAAGACGACCACTGTGCGGCTGCTCGCCGCCTGCGCGCGTGCGCACGGCTGGCGTGCTGGCTTCAACTGCACCGACGGGGTATTCATCGGCGACGAGGTGCTTGCGAGCGGCGATTACTCGGGTCCGGCCGGTACCCGCCGGGTCATGCGCGACCCTCGCACCGAGGCAGCCATACTGGAAACGGCGCGCGGCGGCATACTGCGGCGAGGCATCGCCGTATCGCGCGCCGACGTCGCTATCGTCACCAATATCGGCACTGACCATTTCGGCGAATACGGCATCGACGATCTCGCCGGCCTCGCGGACGCCAAACTGTCCGTCGCCGCACTGCTGAGCTCCGATGGCTTGCTGGTGCTCAACGCGGATGATGAGCTGTTGCGTGCGAAGGCTCTGGAGTTGCCGCAGCGCCTGGGCGCGAGCCAACACCTGGGCGCAAGCCCAGTCCTGGGCGCGAGCCTACGCGTGGGCTGGTTTGCGCTGGCCGCCGACGCGCCAGCCCTGCGCGCGTATCGCGCGCGCGGCGCTCCGACCTGCGGCGTGCGCATTGGGCGACTGGTCGCCGACATCGGCGGCGTGGAGCACGATCTCGGAGCGATCGCCGCGATGCCTCTGGCAATTGGTGGCACGGCGGCCTACAACATCGCCAATCTGGCCGCGGCCTCGCTGGCCGCACTTGCGCTCGGTATTCCCGCGGCGACCATCGCCGCGGTTTACGCACGCTTCGGCGCGGAGCTCAAGGACAATCCGGGCCGCATGATGCGTTTCGACCTGGGCGGCGTGCAGGTGCTGATGGACTACGCACACAATCCCGACGGACTGCGCGGGTTCCTTGGCGTTGCGGCGCAACTGCGCGCCCCCGGCGGCCGGCTAGCGGTACTGCTTGGGCACGCCGGCAATCGACGCGATGCGGATATCGAGCAGGTTTCACAGGTGGTGGCTGCCTTCCGGCCCGAACTGGTGGTCGTCAAGGAAATTGCCACGCACCTGCGCGGCCGTGAACCGGGCGAGATTCCTCGCCTGATCCGCGCCGCGCTCCTGCATGCCGGACTGCCGGCGCAGTCGATCGAGATGCGCGACACTGAACTCGAGGCGGCGCGCTGTGCGCTGGATTGGGCGCGTCCGGGCGACGTGGTCGGGTTGCTGGTGCACGCTCCCGCCGGACGCGCAGCAGTGCTGGCCTTGCTCGAGGCGCGCGCGCAGCAAACTTAGGCGGCCGGCCGCTCGCCACGCAACAATTGTTCCAGGCCGGACTCATCGAGCACCGGAATCCCCAGTTCAACTGCGCGCTTCAGCTTGGAACCTGCCTCAGCACCGGCCACGACATAGTCCGTGCGCTTGCTCACCGAAGCGCCTAGCTTCGCACCCAGGGCCTGCAGCGCGGCCCCGGCCTGCTCGCGCGTCATCGAAGCGAGCGTTCCGGTCAGCACCACGGTTACGCCATCGAGCGCGCCGACCGCGCGTACCGCCGGCGGTCCTTCGGGCCAGTTCAATCCGGCGGCCAGCAGGCGCTCGATGATCTCCCAGTTCGCCGGCGCTGCGAAAAATGCGTGCAGGTGTGCGGCGATCACCGGCCCGACGTCCTGCACTTCGAGGATTTGCCCGGGGCTTGCCGCGCGCAGCGCCGCGAACGTGCCGAAATGTGCAGCCAGCGCCGCGGCAGTCGCTTCGCCGACATCGCGGATGCCGAGTGCATGCAGGAAGCGCGGCAGCGTGGTGCGTTTGCTGCGTTCAAGCGCCGCGAGCACGTTGGCAGCCGACTTCTCGCCCATGCGATCCAGCGCAGCGAGCGGTTCCAGCTTCAGGTCGTACAGATCGGCAGGCGTCGCGATCATGGCGCGCTCGACCAGTTGATCGATCAGTTTCTCGCCCATGCCTTCGATGTCGAGCGCGCGGCGACTGGCAAAATGGCGCAGCGCCTCCTTGCGCTGGGCGGCGCACACGAAGCCGCCCGAACAGCGCGCCGCCGCTTCGCCTTCCTCACGAACCACGGCTGACCCGCACACCGGGCAGGCTGCAGGCAACTCGATGCTTCTCGCGCCGGGCGGACGCCGCTCCGGGAGCGAACGCACCAGCTCCGGAATCACATCGCCGGCGCGGCGTATGACCACGGTGTCGCCGATGCGCAGATCCTTGCGCTCGATCTCATCCATGTTGTGCAGCGTTGCGTTGGTGACTGTTGCGCCGCCCACCATCACGGGCTCGAGGCGCGCCACCGGCGTGAGCACGCCGGTGCGTCCGACCTGGAACTCCACGTCGCGAAGCGTCGTCAGCGCCTCATCGGCCGGGAATTTATGCGCTACCGCCCAGCGTGGCGCGCGGCTCACCTGGCCGAGCGCTTCCTGGTCCGCGCGCCGGTTGACCTTGTAGACAACGCCGTCGATCTGGTACTTGAGCGTCTCGCGCCGCGCGGCGAGCGAGTGGTAGTACTCCAGGCAGCCTGCCACGCCTGCGACGACGCGCGTCTCCGGGTTGGTGCGCAGCCCCCAGGCGTTGAATTGCGCCAGCAGCTCTTGCTGGGTATCCGGCTCCGCGCCGCCGCGCCACTCGCCGGAAGCGTAGAAATAAACGGCCAGCGACCGCTTCGCCGTCACCGCCGGATCCAGCTGCCGCAGTGCCCCGGCTGCGGCATTGCGCGGATTGACGAACAGCTTCTCGCCCGCCGCGGCGGCCTCGGTGTTGAGCCGGCGGAATGCGGCGAACGGCATGTACACTTCGCCGCGTATCTCGATCGCCTCTGGCGCCGCGCCGGTCAGGCGCAGCGGAATTGCGCGGATCGTTCGTACATTGGCGCTCACGTCCTCGCCGACCGTGCCATCACCGCGAGTCGCCGCGCGCACGTAGACACCGCGTTCGTAGCGCACCGACACGGCCAGGCCGTCGAGTTTGGGCTCGGCGCAATATTCCACTTCGGCTTCCGTGCCCAGACGCTCGCGCACGCGCCGGTCGAATTCCACGACGTCGGTGTCCGCAAAGGCATTGTCGAGCGACAGCATCGGCACGCCGTGCCTGACCTCGTCGAACTCGGCGTTCGGCGCGCCGCTGACACGCTGCGTCGGCGAGTCGGCACTCAGCAATTCAGGGTGCGCGGCCTCGAGCTCGCGCAATTCACGCATCAGGCGGTCGTACTCGGAATCCGGCACTTCCGGATCGTCGAGCACGTAATAGCGGTGGTCGTGCCGCGCCAGTTGCTCGCGCAACCCTGCCACCCGCGCCGCCGCCGCGCGCGCCGCCGCCGTGCTCAATCGGCCGGCCCTGCGACTGCGCCGGCACCGCCGCCCGGGTTCTCGGGAGTAACAGCTGCGGCGGCGCTCCCATCCAGCGTCGCCAGCATTCGCCGCCGCCATGCACCGGCATTGCTGGCGCCGAGCGGCGCGCTCAGATCATCGTGCACGCGCGCGGATAGCCGTCCGGCGAGTTCCAGGGCGAGCTGACCGAGCCGCTCGAGCGCCAGGTCGGCGCTCACAGGCCCGGGCAGTACGGCGAATACGTTCAGGCCCGAGAAGCGTTGAAAGTCCATGGCGGCAGGATCGAGTGTCCCCGGCAACACCAGGCTCGCCGCACTGAGGATGACGCGGCCGTCATCGTCGGGCAGGTGGAAAATGCCGAACTCGCCGTGACGAAACCCGCAGGCACTCAAGGCCTGTCGCACGGCGCGCCCCGGCAATCGGTCCGTGCCGGGCGGCACGATGCGCAGGGTCACAATGCGGCGCGCCTTTTCGTCGGGCCAATCGACAATCATCCGCGGTGGTTCGGCCACGGGCGACACGACTGATACAACAGCGCTCGGCACAGCGCTCCGCACGGCGCTCATCACAGCATTCCCGGTCGCGGCCACTCCGGCAGCACTCGCAGCGGCGCTGGCGTTAGCGCTGGCATTGGCAGCAGAACTCGCGCCTCCGCCGGCACTGGCACCGGTGCCAGCACTCACCGCCTCCGCCGACCAGTCGATCACGGGCAGCGCACGCCGCTGCTCGCGTTCGCTACCCGCAGATGACATGGACATGGATTCGAATGATGGTTCGGCGCGCGCGGTGCGTGTGGGCGGCGCGCCAGCGGCCTGGCGTGTGCGGCGCCGCTCCCACCAGAACAGTGCGGTGATGAACAGCGCCCCGGCGAGCAGCAGGATCGGGCGCAGCCAGAACATGCGGTAGCCTGAATCCCTACACGGCCGCGAGACGCACGGCCGCGTCCACGTCGACCGACACCAGGCGCGAAACGCCCGGCTCATTCATCGTCACACCCAGCAGCTGCGAGGCCATTTCCATGGTGGTCTTGTTGTGCGTGATGAAAATGAACTGCACGCGGCTGGACATCTCGCGCACGATGTCGCAGAAGCGGGCCACGTTGTGCTCATCGAGCGGCGCGTCGACCTCGTCGAGCAGACAGAAGGGCGCAGGGTTCAGGTCGAATATCGAGAACACCAGCGCCACCGCCGTCAACGCCTTCTCGCCGCCCGAAAGCTGGGAGATGCTGCTGTTGCGCTTGCCCGGGGGACGCGCCATCACGGCCACACCTGCGGCGAGCGGGTCTTCACCCACCAGCTCGAGGTAAGCATGGCCGCCACCGAACAGCCGCGGGAATTTCTCCTTCAGGCCGGCGTTGACGCGGTTGAACGTGTCCTCAAAGCGCGCGCGCGTTTCCTTGTCCATGCGCTTCATGGCATCTTCGAGCGTTGTCAGCGCATCATTGACGTCCGTGTACTGCCGGTCGAGATAACTCTTGCGCTCGGACTGCTGCTGCAGTTCGTCGATCGCCGCGAGATTGACGGGACCGAGTTTCTCGACATCGGCGCGCACCTCTTCGAGGCGCGTTTCCCAGTCGCCGACCGTCGCGTCGGCGGCCAGCGCGGCAGTGATTTCTGCCAGTTCAAAGCGAGTCTGCGCAAACTGCTCGGCGAGCGACTCCCGCCGCACGCGTGACTCCTGCGCCTGCATGCGCGCACCGTCCATCGTCGCACGCGCCGCAGCCACGCGCTGTTCGGCAGCGAAGCGTCGCTGTTCGGTTGTGCGCAACTCAAGGTCCGCGTCCTCCTGCGCCTGACGGGCGTTGGCCAGGTCGGCTTCCACCTCGACCCGGCGATCGAGCGCGCCCTGCAGGCGCGCACGCAGTTCCTGAACCGGCGCGTCGCCGTCGGCAAGCTCGGCGGTCAGCGCCTCGTGCCGCTGCACCAGCTGCGCGCGCTGCTCGAGCAGCCGCGCCGCCGTGGTCTGCATCGATTCCAGTGTCGAGCGACGGCTCTCGTTGCGGATCATCACCTCGCGCAGCGCCAGCTGCGCCGCCTGCGCCGCGCTGCGCGCCTCGCTGGTGCGCTCGCGGTGCTGCTCGCGCTCGTCGGTCAACAGCGGCTGCTGGATATCGAGCCGCTGCAATTCGGCCAGCGCGCTGTCGTGAGCGGCCTGCGCCTGCGCCAACCCCAAGCGTGCGCGCGTCAGTTCGGATTCCACTTCGCCGCGATCGCCCTCGAGACGGAGCCGCCGCAACTGTGCTTCATCCCGACGCGCCTGCATGGCGCCGAGCTGCGAGCGCAGCTCGCCATGCTCGCGGTGCGCCGCCTGGATCTGCGCCTGCGATTCATCGCGCGCGCGCTCGACTTCCTGTGCTTTGGCACGCAGTGCCGCCAGTGCAGCCTCGGCTGCCTGCAAGGCTGCCGCGGCCGTTTCGCTGTCGCGGCTTAGCTGCTTCAGTCGCTGGGCACGTTCGAGTACACCGGCATGTGGGTCACCGCCGCGCCGCAGGCGCAGCCAGTTGCGTCCGAGCCATTCGCCGGTCGGCGTGACCAGGGATTCGCCGCGTTGCAGCGTTCGCCGCTTGCGCATGGCCTCCGCAAGCGTATCGCAGGTTTGCACGCGCGCCAGCATCACCAGCGCCGCGTCCGGGCCCTGCGCGCGTGCGGCGAGCGTACCCGCTCCGCCCCCGCCCCCGCCGCTCGCGGCCGTCTCCAGGAACGAGATGGTGCCGCGCTCCAGGCGCTGCAACTCGTCGCCCAGCTGGTCGAGATCGCTGACGCAAACCGCCTCGAGGTAATCGCCCAGCACGGTTTCGACGGCATGTTCCCAACCGGCCTCGACGACCAGCGTGGCCGCGACACGCGTCGGTGCGCCATGGCCGGAACGCTGGCCGTAGTCGTCGAGCCAGGCCGCAGCGGAAGGATCCTTCTCACCGAGCGCCGCTTGCTGCAGTGCTTCGAGCGACATCAGTTCCGCACGTGTGCGGTCGCGACGTGAGCGCAGCTCCTCAAGCCGTTGTTCGCTCTCGTGCTGCTGGCCACGCAGCTGCTGTGCGTCGGCGTGCAGCGCACTGAGCCGCGATTCCAGCGCCAGCGCCTGCTCCCCGGCGGCAGCCTCACGCTGCAGCAGCGCATCGAGCGCGTCGCTGCCTTGCTGCTGGGTTACGGACTCGTGTTCGACCGTGAGGCGATCCGACTGTGCCTGCAGTCGCAGCAGCTGGCTTTCCAGCTGCTCCATGCGCGCGGCTTCCACGCCGCTCCCCTGGCGTGCCGCGCCGAGCTCACGATTGAAATTCTCCCAGCGCTCCTGCCAGGCCGCGAACTGCGCCTCGGCCTCGGCCAGTGCTCCGCTCCCCGACTGCTCGGCCGCGTGCAACGCAGCCAGCTCCGGAGCGAGCGCGGCGATTTCAGCCTGCAGCTGCGCGACGTGCTCCTGGTCGGTGACGATCTGCGCGCCGACATCGCCGAGCGTCGCTGCCGTCTGCTCCAGATCCTGGCGATGACGGTTGCGCAGCTCGCTGGTGTGGCGGATGTTCTCCTCGGTACGCGTCACCTCGGCGCCCAGCTCGTAGTAGCGGGCCTGCACCACGCCGAGCGCAGCCCCCAGCTCGCCATGAAACTCGCGTTGCTTTTCGAGGGCGGCCTCGCAGGAGCGCTGATCGGCCAGCTCCTGTTGCATCAACAGTTCCGCTTTCTGCGTGGCGGCATCCTGCACCGCCGTGCCACCGTCGAGTTCGCGCATGCGCAGCGCCAGCAGTTCCGCGCTCATGGTGCGCTCGCGGCTGCGCAATTCCTGGTAGCGGCGCGCGGTGGCGGCCTGGCGCTGCAGATGGCGGATCTGCTTGTCCACCTCGTCGCGCAGGTCCTGCACCCGCGCCAGATTCTCGCGCGTATCGGCGATCCGGCCCTCGGTCTCGCGGCGGCGCTCCTTATATAGCGAGATGCCCGCCGCTTCCTCGATGAAGGCGCGCATGTCATCGGCGCGCGCCTCGATGACGCGCGAGATCATGCCCTGTTCGATGATGGCGTAGCTGCGTGAGCCCAGGCCGGTGCCGAGGAACAACTGCGTGATGTCCTTGCGCCGGCAACGTCCGCCGTTGATGAAATAACTCGAGCTGCCGTCGCGCGCCACGACGCGCTTTAGTGAAACCTCGCTGTAGCCGGCATAGGCGCCGCCGATCTTGCCGTCGGCGTTGTCGAACACGAGTTCGACCGCGGCAGTGCCGATCGCCTGGCGGGAACTCGAGCCGTTGAAAATGACGTCCGCCATCGATTCGCCGCGCAGATGCCGCGCCGACAGTTCACCCATGACCCAGCGCACGGCGTCGATGACATTCGACTTGCCGCAACCGTTCGGACCGACAACGCCGGTCAGGTTGCTCGGCAACTGAACCGTGGTCGGATCGACAAATGACTTGAAGCCGGCGAGTCGGATCTTGCTGAGTCGCATCGGTTTTCCCGTGACTTAAGGAGAGTGCGGCGGCCCGCGGCGGTAGTGTAGATTATCCGCCATACATGTCCACGAAGCCCACCCCCGAGCTCGAGACCTTCGCCAACCCGACCCCCGAGCGGGACTACACCATTCGNNTGGCCGACCGGCTGTGCGTCGAATTGAAGTCGCTGAAGCTCTATATATGGTCATTCCGCGATCGCGGCGCCTTCCATGAGGCGGTGACCAACGAGATCCTGGCCAAACTGGCGGGCGCGCTGCAGCCCCGGTTCATGCGCCTGACGGCACGATTCAACGTCCGGGGCGGCATCACGACCTCCGTGATCGCCGAACACCGCCATCCTCAATGGCAAGCGCCTGCTCCGGTAACCCTGCCCTGAAACCCGGGTTTTCTGACGCCAAATGGCGACCCTGGCGTGGACTGTACAGCGCGAAAGCCCCCGGTATAATCGCGCGCTCGA
>PMNQ01000146.1:14016-16886 GCA_003162555.1 Gammaproteobacteria bacterium
CCGCGACCCGCCCCGCCACCAAGGTTGCAGCAGTGCGTCCGGTGGCGGCCAAACCCGCTCCAGCCTCTGCCCGCGCCGATACGGCCAGGCCGGCGGCGCCAGAGCGTCCGCTCAAAGCCGCAGCCGTGGCCAAACCAGCCGCAGCGCCTGGCCGGAGCGGTCCGCTGCCGGTTATCACGACCGTACGCACGGGCATCCGCCCGCTGAACGATGCGGATGAAGCAGATGGTGCCGATCCGGGCAGCCTGCTGGCAGGCCCGCGCAACGTCAAACCCTATGTAGCGCGCCGCGGCGAACAGTACATGGGCAAGCAGCAGCTCTCGCACTTTCACCAGATCCTGAGCAGCTGGAAGCACGATCTGATGATGGAAGTCGATCGCACCGTTACCCACATGAAAGATGAGGCGGCGAATTTCCCGGATCCGAACGACCGGGCCACCCAGGAAGAAGAATTCAGCCTGGAGCTGCGCACCCGCGATCGCGAGCGCAAGCTGATCCGCAAGATCGACGAGGCACTGAAGCGGGTCGAGGACGGCAGCTACGGCTACTGCCTGGAAACCGGCGAGGAAATCGGCATCAAGCGGCTCGAAGCGCGGCCCGTGGCAACGCTGAGCCTGGAGGCGCAGGAGCGCCGCGAACGGCGCGAACGCCAGTACGGTGACCGCGACGACCGCTATCGCTGAGACTGATTTAGGCCGGGATCGCCGCGACACCAGCGGCGCCGGCCGCGGTGCTGGTCGCTTCGCACCTTCACCGACCGGCAAGCTGCATCTGGGGTCGCTTGCGACCGCCGCAGCAAGTTTCCTCGACGCCCGCCACAGGAGCAGCCGCTGGTTGCTGCGCATGGAAGACCTGGATGGCGCGCGCGCTGTGCCAGGCGCGGCTGATGCAATCCTCCGCACGCTTGAAGCACTCGGATTTGCCTGGGATGGCCCGGTGGCCTACCAGAGCCAGCGCCTCGACCTGTACCGGGAAGCGATCACCCAACTTACGGCCTCGAGTCTGGCCTACCCCTGCAGTTGCACGCGGCGCGACATCGGCGCCACCGACGACACTGGGGGATACTCCGGAACCTGCCGTTCGGTTCCCGGGAAGCCAGGACCCACGGCCACGCGTTTCCGGGCCGACCTTAAACCGGTCGGCCCGTTCATCGACCGGCTGCAGGGACCGGTGGATATCGACGCTTCGGCGCTCGGTGACCCGATCATCCGCAGGCGCGACGGCCTGTACGCCTACCAGCTGGCCGTGGTGGTCGACGACGCGGACCAGGGCGTTACGGACGTGGTGCGTGGGTCGGATCTGCTGCCCAGCACCTGTTGGCAGCGCTCGTTGCAGCGCGCGCTGGGATACCCGGAACCGCGCTACGCGCACCTGCCGCTGGTGTGCGAGCCTGATGGAGCCAAGCTGTCCAAGTCCGCCCGCAGCGTCGAACCATTGCCCGGAACGGCTACTGCGCAGCTCTGGCGAGTGCTGTCGATCCTGCGGCAGGCGCCCCCACCGGAGCTGGAGCGCGCGCCGGTCCCTGAACTGTGGACCTGGGCGATCGGCCATTGGCGCCTGGGCGCGCTGCGCGGTATGGCAAGCCTGCCGGCCGATTGATAAGGTAGGGGTTCTTGCCGGGAGGTGTGCGATGAGCGAGCCGCGCCTGATCAAGAAATATCCGAATCGGCGCCTTTACGACACCGAGCTCAGCCGTTACATCACGATTGAGGACGTGCGCGCCCTGATCAACGCACGCACCCGGCCGCGCATCGTCGAACAACGAAGCGGCGCGGATATCACGCGCAGCGTGCTGCTGCAGGTAGTGGCCGATCTCGAACTGGGCGCATCAGCACGCCTCAGCGAAAATTTTCTGACCGGATTGATCCGCAGCTACGAGCTGATCCCGGCCGCCGCCGCGACCGCGGCGCTCGAGAGCTGCATGGCACGGCAGCTCGAGAGCGGCGGACCCGCCGCGCACAATCCCTAGCGCCGCGCTAGCCGACGTCGCGCATCGACAGGCGCACGCGCCCCTGCCGATCGACTTCCAGCACCTTGACCTTGATGAGATCGCCTTCGCGCAGCTTGTCGGCCACGCGCTCGACGCGCTCCTCGGAGATCTGCGAGATGTGCACCAGGCCATCGCGCCCGGGCAATATCGTCACAAAGGCGCCGAAGTCCATGAGCTTGGCAACCTTGCCTTCGTAGACGCGGCCGACTTCGACGTCCGCCGTGATCAGCTCGATCCGGCGCAGTGCCTCGCGGCCAGCCGTGCCGATGACGGAGGCGATCTTGACCGTGCCGTCGTTCTCGATGTCGATCGTGGTGCCGGTTTCTTCGGTGATCTGGCGAATCACTGCGCCACCCTTGCCGATGACGTCGCGGATCTTTTCCGGATCGATCTTGATGGTGATGATCGACGGCGCCCACTCCGACATCTTCTCGCGCGGCGTCTGCAGCACCTTGGCCATTTCACCGAGGATGTGGAGGCGGCCATCGCGCGCCTGCGCCAGCGCAACGCGCATGATCTCGGGCGTGATGCCCTCGACCTTGATATCCATCTGCAATGCGGTGATGCCTTCGCGCGAACCGGCAACCTTGAAATCCATGTCGCCGAGGTGATCTTCATCGCCGAGGATGTCGGTCAGCACCTGGAAGCGGCTGCCCTCGAGCACCAGGCCCATGGCCACACCCGCCACCGGCGCCTTGACCGGCACGCCAGCGTCCATCAGCGCCAGGCTCGTGCCGCACACGCTCGCCATCGAGCTCGAACCGTTGGACTCGAAGATTTCCGAGACCACGCGGATCACGTACGGGAAGGCCGCCATGTCGGGCATCATCGCGTTGATGCCGCGGCGCGCCAGGTTACCGTGGCCGATTTCGCGGCGCTT
>PMNQ01000022.1 GCA_003162555.1 Gammaproteobacteria bacterium
AAGATCTACGTAGAGATGACCGCGCGCGCCGCGGGCACGCAGGCGGGCGGCCGCACCGAGTTCTTCGCCGGCCAAGGCATTGGCAGCGTGCTGCCGCATGTGTCGTCGAACGAGCTGTCCGGTCTGCTCGAGGCCGTGGCCGCCGCACCCTACAACGGTTCGGCCGACCTGCCGAAAATCGCCGCCGGACTGCAGATGGAGATCGACGAGCTGTTTCCGGTCGCGGAAACCCTGCAGATGCTGCGCTTCGCCGAACTCGAGGGGGGCGATCTGAAGCTGACCGAAGCCGGCCTCGCCTTCTGCAACGCAACCCAGGACGAGCGCAAGCGCATCTTCGCGCGCCAGCTGCTTACCTATGTGCCGCTGGCCTCGCACATTCGCCGCGTGCTCGACGAACGCACCTCGCATGTCGCGCGCAAGAGCCGCTTCATCGACGAGCTCGAGGACTTCATGGCAGAGGACGCGGCCGAACAGACGATCCGCGCGATCGTCGGCTGGGGCCGCTACGCCGAAGTGTTCGCCTACGAAGACGAGAGCGCGCGCTTCACGCTGGAGAACCCGGCTTAGGGCCTGGGGTCTGGCAACCGCAAAGGATCCTCAGGATGCGCGCTGCGCATTTGCGAGGCGAATCCCGCCAGCGCGGTCGCCGCCAGCAGCACGGCCATGCTGATGTTGAATGCCCGGCGCCGCGCCGGGCTCGCCAGCAGCCCGATCATGGCCCGGCCCATCGCTGCCCACAGGCCAATGCTCAGCAGGATTGCAGCGCTCCAGATCAGGACCACCGCCACCAGTCGCCCCGCCGACTGCGCGGCAAAGACGGTTACGGTGGCGAGCGCGAAAGCCCAGCTCCCGAAATGAAACGGCTGCGGGATTCGAACTCACCGGGCTGCTGGCCAGCCGCCAGGACAGATACAACAGGTACAGGGCGCCGCACCCCTGCAACGCCAGGTTCCAGGCTGGCTTTGCGGCCAGTACCGCGCCCAGCCCGAGGCCGACCAGCGCGACCATCAGCGCGAAGCCGGCCGGCACGCCCAGTAGATGCGGCAGCACCGCGCGCATGCCCCGATGCGCGCCAGTCAACATCGCGATCGAGTTGTTCGGCCCGGGAGTGAGTGCGCCGGCGAAGGCGAACAGCGTGAAAGGCAGCAAGTCCGGCGTGGCGGGAGTCAGCATGCCTGCATCGCGCAACTCAAAGATCGATGAGTTCCACTTCGTCCGCAGCGATCGGCGCACCGAAGAAACGGCCGCCCACCTCGGCAAAGCGATCCACGGCATCGGTGGCCAGAAAGCTCACCGCCGGCGCAGCGCCGCCTGGCACACGCTGCAGCCCGCGCGTGACGAGCAACTGCCGCACCTCCTGCGCCGTGGTCGCCGCAGAATCCACCAACCGCACGCCCGGGCCAGCCGCCGAGGCGATGACGGATTTCAGCACCGGAAAGTGCGTGCAGCCCAGTACGATCGTGTCCGGCGCGCGCGACTGCGCGGCGCGGAGCGGTGCCAGGTAGCGTTCGGCCGCGGCGGCCGCGACCGGACCTTCGGTCCAGCCCTCCTCGGCCAGGGCGACGAACAACGCGCAGGCGATGGCCGTGACTTCGGCTTCGGGACGGATTCGCGCTATGGCCTGGCTGTAGGCGCCGCCGCGTACCGTGCTCTCGGTCGCCAGCACCGCGATGCGGCCGCTCTTGGTGGCGGCGCAGGCGGCGCGTGCGCCGGGCTCGATCACGCCTACTACGGGGATCTCGCTGAAGCGCTGTTGCAGGGCAGGAAGCGCAGCCGCGGAAGCGGTGTTGCACGCGACCACCAGAGTCTTGATGCCGCGCTCGATGAGCTCATCGGCCGCCTGCAGCGCGTAGCGCGCCACGGAGTGTTCGCTCTTCGTGCCGTACGGGAGCCGTGCCGTATCGCCCAGGTAAATGAAGGATTCCTCCGGCAGCACCGCGCACAGCGCGCGCAGCACCGTGAGCCCGCCGACGCCCGAATCAAACACGCCGATCGGTAAATCCGCGCTCACGCCTGGGATTCCGGCCGCATCTGCGGGAACAGCAGCACGTCGCGGATCGAGGGCGAATCGGTCAGGAACATTACCAGCCGGTCGACGCCCAGGCCCAACCCCGCGGTCGGCGGCANNTCGGCGTCGTAGTGCATGGCCTCGTCATCGCCCGCCTCGTGACGCGCGACCTGGGCGCGGAAACGCGCCGCCTGATCCTCGGAATCGTTGAGCTCGGAAAACCCGTTGGCCAGTTCGCGCCCGCCAATGAAGAACTCGAAGCGGTCCGTAAGGAAAGGATCCGCATCGTTGGCACGCGACAACGGCGACACTTCGGCGGGGTACGCGCACACGAAGGTCGGGTCGATCAGCGTGTGCTCGCCCGTTTTCTCGAAAATTTCGATCTGCAGTTTGCCGGCGCCGTCGCCGCTTTTCACGGGAATCCCAAGCCGCTCGCAGGCGGCGCGCAGGTACGGCACATCGCGTAAGCGCGCGCGCTCGAGTTCAGGGTTGCGCTCGATGATCAGGTCTTCCACCGTGACCCGGCGGAACGGCTGGCCGAGGTCGTAGGCGCGCCCCTGGTAGTTCACGACGCGCGTGCCCAGCAGTGAGTCGGCCAGCCCATGCAGCAGACGTTCGATTAACTGCATCAGTTCGTTGTAGTCGCTATAGGCCCAGTACAACTCGAGCATCGTGAATTCCGG
>PMNQ01000065.1 GCA_003162555.1 Gammaproteobacteria bacterium
CGCGCGTCGGCGGCAAGGCGCAGCGGGCGGCGTTCCGCGCGGTGGCCGGTGATCTCAAGCTCGCCTATGCACAATTCGAGGAACGCGAAACATTCTCCCGCTTCGGCACGCAGCTCGATGCGGAAGCCAGCAAGATCATCGGGCATGGACGGCGCATCCGCGCCTGCCTCGAGCAGCCGGAATTCGCTCCGGTACCGGTGCCCGAGCAGATTGCCGTGCTGCTGGCGCTGAGCGCAGGGCTTTTCGACGCGGTGCCGCTCGAGCGAATGCCGGATGCCCAGCGGGCCGTGTGCGAGGCGGCGTCGAAGCTGCCGCCGGATGTAACCGGCCGATTGGACACCGCGGAAGGATTGAGCGATGAGGCGCGTAAAGCGATCACCGAGACTGTGCACCAGGCGCTCGCGGCGTTTGATGCCCCGCCTGCGGCCGGCCCGAAGCCGGCTTCTGAGAAGAAACAATGAGCGATAGCACGGCAAGCCTGCGCCGCAAGATCGACACGGCCGGAGATCTCCACTCTGTGGTACGCACGATGAAAACCGTGGCCGCCGCGAGTGTTGGCCAATACGAGAAGTCCGTGCGGGCTCTCAGTGACTACTATCGGACGGTTGAGCTCGGGCTGAGCGCGTGCTTTCGTCTAAACGGGGTAACGGCTGGACCCATACAACGCGAGGCGCGCACCGATGCGGGCGTGATCGGTGCGGTGGTATTCGGATCGGATCAGGGGCTGGTTGGGCAGTTCAATGACGTGCTGGCCGATCATGCGGTGAAGACACTGGCAGCACTGCCGGGCCGGCATCAAGCCTGGGCGGTCGGTGAACGTATCCACGGGCGCCTCGCCGATGCAGGTATGACGCTGATGAGGTCGTTTACCGTGCCGACTTCCATTCAGACGATTGCTCGACTGGTGGGGCAAATTCTCGTGGCGAGCGAAACGGGCTCTGGCGCGGGCGATCTGCGCGAGCTGTATCTCTTTTTCAACCGGCCAACGTCGGCGGCAGGTTACGAGCCGTTTGCTCAGCGGCTGCTGCCGCTCGACGAAACCTGGCGTTGCAACCTGGCTGAACGTCCATGGCCGACCAAATGCCTGCCCGAAGTCATGGGCGATGGCACAGCGACCCTGCGCGCGTTCATTCGGGAATATCTTTTTGTCTCCCTCTTCAGGGCGTGCGCCGAATCGCTCGCGAGCGAGAATGCAAGCCGGCTGGCGGCGATGCAGCGCGCCGACAAGAACATCGACGAGTTGCTGGAGACACTCCGCGGTTCCTATCATCTGCTTCGTCAAAGCGGCATTGACGAAGAATTGTTCGATGTGGTTTCCGGATTCGAGGCCTTGTCAGGCGCGACAAAACGACCGTTGCAATGAGCGAACCGAAACTGAGAATCGAGGCCCAGTTGGCGGACCTCCAGCGCGACTCGTTCGCCTACTTCGCACAAGAGTCCAATCCTGCCAACGGCTTGGTGATTGACAAAACAGCGCCCGACTGGCCCGCCAGCAGCGCCGCAATCGGCTTCGCGTTGGCGGCCTACCCGGTTGCGATCGAGCGTGGATTCATGTCGCGGCCCGCAGCCATCGAACGCACACTGAGTACGCTGCGCTTTTTTGCAAACAGGCCTCAAGGCCAGGAGCGCGATGCCACCGGCTACCAGGGCTTCTACTATCACTTTCTCGACATGCAGACCGGGCGGCGTGCCTGGCAATGTGAGCTGTCGACAGTGGACACCGCTTTTCTCCTGGCCGGCGCGCTGACAGCAGCGGGCTACTTTGTCGTGGATACGCACGACGAGCAGGAGATCCGTACGCTCGCCGATCTGCTCTACCGCCGCGCGAATTGGTCATGGGCACAAAACGGCGGCGCGACATTGACGCACGGCTGGAAGCCCGAGGGCGGTTTCCTGCGCTATCGCTGGGAGGGATACGATGAAGCGCTGCTACTCTACATGCTGGCGCTCGGCTCTCCGACCTATCCGTTGTCCGACGAAAGCTATATTGCGTGGTGTTCGACCTACCGGTGGCAGCACAGTTACGGATACGACTATCTCTATGCCGGATCGCTTTTTACGCATCAGCTGTCGCATGCGTGGATCGATTTTCGCGGTATCCAGGACGAGTTCATGCGCGCCAAAGGCGTGGATTACTTCGAGAACAGCCGCCGCGCCACGTATGTGCAGCAGCAGTACGCGGTTGAGAACCCGCTCGCGTTCAAAGGCTACGGCCGTCGTTGTTGGGGGATCACTGCGAGCGATGGTCCCGGGCCTGAAACAATCAAGACCGATGGCATTGAGCGGCAGTTTTTCGACTACGTAGCGCGCGCAGTGCCCTACGGGCCCGACGATGGGACCATCGCGCCCTGGGCCGTGGTGGCGTCGCTCCCGTTCGCGCCCGAGATCGTCGTGCCGGCGATCAAACACTTCATGCGCCGACCCGAATTGCAAGCAGCCAAACGCTATGGCCTGCGGGCGACGTTCAATTCGACCTATCCGGCAAAGCCCGGGGGTTCCCGCGGCTGGGTATCGCCGTGGAACTACGGGGTGAATCAGGGTCCGATCGTACTGATGATCGAGAACTATCGCAGCGGCCTGTTGTGGCGGTTGATGCGAGACTGCCCGTACATCGTCAACGGTCTGCGCCGTGCGGGGTTCACAGGAGGCTGGCTATGAGCGAGATACCGAGTCCGCTTGCGGGCAAGCGCGCGCCGTCAAGCCTGCTGGTCGATGTGCCGCGGCTGATCACGGCGTATTACAGCGAACGTCCGGACCCGGCGGCAGCGGCTCAGCGCGTTGTGTTCGGGACCTCGGGACATCGCGGGTCGGCCTTCACGGTAAGCTTCAATGAAGCTCATGTACTGGCGATGACCCAGGCAATCTGCAGTTATCGCAAGCGACACGGAACCAGCGGTCCGCTATTCCTGGGGTTTGACACCCATGCGTTATCGACGCCAGCGTTCGCAAGCGCGCTCGAAGTGTTGGCAGCGAACGCTGTCGACGTGATGATCGCGCACAAGGACGAGTACACGCCAACCCCGGCGATCTCGCACGCAATCCTGACCTACAACCGCGGCCGCGACGGCGCATTGGCTGACGGCATTGTCATCACGCCATCGCACAACCCTCCGGACAGCGGCGGCTTCAAGTACAACCCGGTGAGCGGCGGACCGGCGGACGCGCGTGCGACCGGTTGGATCGAAGCGGAGGCGAATCGGCTGCTGCAGGCCGACCTCGTGGGCGTCAGGCGCATGGTGCTCGCGAAGGCGCGTCGGGCGACCACAACCCATTCGTTCGATTTTCTCAACACTTATGTGAGCGATCTGGGTGCAGTCATCGACATGGATGCGATTCGCTCGGCGGCTGTCCGAATGGGGGTCGATCCCCTCGGCGGCGCGGGCGTGCATTACTGGGCCGCCATTGCGGAGCGCTATCGGCTGGACCTCACCGTCGTCAACGACGAGGTGGACCCGACTTTCCGTTTCATGACGGTTGATTGGGACGGGCGCATTCGAATGGATCCATCCTCTCCCTACGCGATGCAGAGTTTGATCGATCTTAAGGACCGTTTCGACGTCGCTTTCGCGTGTGACACGGATCATGATCGGCACGGCATCGTTGCACCTGGTGCCGGCCTGCTGCCTCCCAATCATTATCTTGCAGTAGCCATCCAGTATCTGTTTACGAATCGACCTGGATGGCGGCACGATGCTGCCGTCGGCAAGACCGTCGTGAGCAGCACGATGATCGATCGCGTGACGTCGAGGCTGCACCGCAAGCTGTTTGAAGTGCCGGTCGGATTCAAATGGTACGTCGACGGCCTGCTCGATGGCTCGCTCGGGTTCGCGGGCGAGGAAAGCGCCGGCGCTGCATTTGCCCGCCGGGATGGGACCGCCTGGACGACGGACAAAGACGGCATGGCCCCTGCATTGTTGTCGGCTGAGATCACGGCACGTGTCGGGCGCGATCCCGGTGAAATCTACCGCAACCTCGCCAATGAGTTGGGTGAAGTCACGTTCGAACGCACGGATGCGGCCGCATCGGCCGAGCAGAGGGCAAGCCTCGGGCGCGTGACTTCGCAGCAGATCAAGTCTCGTGAGCTCGCAGGCGAGCGCATTGAGGAAGTCCTCACTCATGCTCCCGGCAACGGCGCGTCCATTGGCGGTGTGAAAGTTGTTACGGCGCAGGGTTGGTTTGCAGCGCGCCCCTCCGGCACGGAAGACATTTACAAGATCTACGCGGAGAGTTATTGCGGACTCGATCACCTCCGTCGCATTCAAACAGAGGCGCAGGCGATCGTGAGCGCGGTCTTCGCTGGGCCAGCGGCGTAGAATGTCGAGCGCCTGACATCTTGAATGACTTGGTCGGGGTGACAGGATTTGAACCTGCGACCTATACGTCCCGAACGTAGCGCTCTACCAGGCTGAGCTACACCCCGAAATACATCAACTCAATGCTTGCGCTCGACCGCGAAGCGGGCGAGTGCCGCGAGGCCAGTGCGGAACGGCGTTTCCGGCAGCGCCGCGAGTGCGGCCTGCGCCTGGTCTGCCTCGGCTTGCGCGAGCCGCGCAGTGTACTCAAGGCCCCCGGTCGATTCAATTGCGGCCAGGATTGCGCCCAGCTGCGCCCGGCCGCCGCCGGTGATCGCGGCGCGGATCAGCGCTGCCGTCGCGGCATCGCCGTTGCGCAGCGCATGGATCAGCGGCAGCGTGGGTTTGCCTTCGGCGAGGTCGTCGCCGAGGTTCTTGCCGCGGGTCTCGGGGTCGGAGTGGTAGTCGAGCACGTCGTCGATGAGCTGGTAGGCCGTCCCCAGGTGCCGGCCGTAGCGGGCGAGCGCGTGCTGCAGGTCTGGCACCGTGCCACTGACCACGGCCGCCACTTCGGCGCCGGCCTGGAACAGCTGCGCGGTCTTGCGATGGATCACCTCGAGATAGCGCTGCTCGGTGGTGTCCGGGTCACGGGCGTTCATCAATTGCAGCACTTCGCCCTCTGCGATCACGTTGGTGGCCTCGGCCATGATCTCGATCACGCGCTGCGAGCGCACCGCGGCCATCATCTGGAAGGCGCGCGAATACACGAAATCGCCGACCAGCACGCTGGCCTGGTTGCCAAATACCTCATTGGCGGTGTTGCGGCCGCGGCGCAAAGCCGACATGTCCACCACGTCGTCATGCAGGAGCGTGGCCGTGTGAATGAACTCGATGAACGCCGCGGCCTGCACGTGCGCCGGAGCCACGGCGCCGGGGGCTGCCCCACCGGCTGCGAGGCTACTGCCGCAGGCGCGGCCGGCGAGGACGACCAGCAGCGGGCGCAGGCGTTTGCCGCCGCCTCCAATGATGTGTTCGGCGATCTGGTCGACCAGCGGTACAGCGCTCTTGAGGCCGTTGCGGATGCTCGTATCCACAGCCGCCAGATCGGGGCGCACGAGGTCTCGGATGGCCTCCAGCGCGGCGGCCGAACCCGGTGCCGGTTGCGCCGCGGGCGCCGAGGCGTTTTCCAGGGGCCTGAGGACAGTGTTCAACTCGCTGTTTCTCCTGGGGAAACTCAAGTTTGACCGTGGCGGTCAGGCCTGAGTAGAATGCGCGTCCTTTCGCGCTTCCCGACCCTCCAGCCGGGGAGCGAATCATACGGAGCTTTCAGGCAAATGTACGCGGTCATCGCCACGGGCGGCAAACAGTATCGGGTGGAGAAGGACGGCGTGTTGCGCATCGAATTGCTCGAGGCGGAGCCGGGTGCCACGGTCGAATTCACCGAGGTGCTGCTGATCGCCGACGGCGACAACATCACTGTCGGCAAGCCGAAGCTCGCTGGCAGCAAGGTGCTCGCCACGGTTGAGAAGCACGGCCAGGGCGATAAGGTGTCGATCGTTAAGTTTCGCCGCCGCAAGCACTACCTGCGCATGAAAAATCACCGCCAGAAATACACGCAGGTGCGTGTCACGGCGATCAACGCTTAACGTTTCGGAGTCGGCAGTTCCATGGCACACAAGAAAGCAGGCGGCAGTACCCGTAACGGCCGCGATTCGCACAGCAAGCGCCTGGGCGTAAAGACCTTCGGCGGGCAGCAGGTGCTGGCCGGCAACATCATCATCCGCCAGCGCGGCACGCAGGTGCGCGCCGGGGCGAACGTCGGCATGGGCACGGACCACACGCTGTTTGCCCTCAAGCACGGGCGCATCAGCTTTCGCCGCCGCGGCGCGGAACAGCGCATGTATGTCAGCGTGCAGCCTGATGCCACGGACGCTGTTAAGAACTGAGGGTGCAGCCTTCAGCCCTGAGCCCTTAAGACCCCGGCCTTTTGCCGGGGTTTTCATTTACGGGCCGCGCGGCTGCAGGATTTAAGCGTAAGCTGGTCGGATGAAATTCGTCGATGAAGCAACGCTGCGTGTGCAGGCGGGCAATGGCGGGCGCGGCTCGGCCAGCTTCCGGCGTGAGAAATCCGTTCCCTTCGGCGGCCCGGATGGTGGCGACGGCGGCCACGGCGGCAGCGTGCTGCTGCGTTCGGCCGAGGGCATCAACACGCTCGCCGACTTTCGCATCCAGCGCACCTACCGCGCACAGGTGGGCGAGGGCGGCGGCGCGAACGGCTGCACCGGACGGAGCGGTGATGATCTGAATGTCCTGGTGCCGGTCGGCACCGTGATCAGCGATCTCGATACCAGCGAAGTGCTCGGCGACCTGAAGGCCGCGGGCATGGAGCTGAAAGTCGCGCAGGGCGGCAAGGGCGGCTGGGGCAACACGCGCTTCAAGAGCAGCACCAACCGAGCACCGCGGCAGTTCGGGCCCGGACTCCCCGGCGAAAAGCGCGCGCTCGCGCTCGAACTCAAGGTGATTGCCGACGTGGGCCTGCTGGGACTTCCGAATGCCGGCAAGTCGACCTTGATCCGCGCGGTCTCGGCCGCGCGGCCGCGCGTCGCGGATTATCCGTTCACGACGCTGCATCCGAATCTCGGTGTCGTGTACTGCGGGGAGCACCGCAGTTTCGTCATGGCCGATATCCCCGGTCTGATCGAAGGCGCGGCGGAAGGCGCGGGCCTCGGGCACCGGTTTCTGAAGCATCTGCAGCGCACTGGCGTGCTGCTGCACCTGATCGATATGGCGCCGAGCGACCCGGCCGCCGACCCGGTGCGCGACGCGCGCTCGATCGTCGCGGAGCTGAAGAAGTACAGCAAGGACCTGGGCACGAAGCCGCGCTGGCTGGTCATCAACAAGCGCGACCTGCTGCCGGACAAGGAAGCTGAAGCAAGCGCAAAGGACATTGTCCGGCGCCTGCAGTACAAAGGGCCGGTGCACCTCATCTCTGCTGCCACCGGGCGCGGCACGCGCGAGCTGGCCGAGGCGGTCATGAATTTCCTCGAGGAGCGGCGGCTCGAACAGAAGCAGGCCGCAAGTGCGAAATAGCCATGCGCAATAGCAAGGTGCGCCAGCGCATCGCCGCCGGCAAGCTCAAGCTTCGCATCCGCGACCTGCGCAACCTCGGCATGAAGTCGGAGCAGATCCTCGCGGATATCGGCATCTACACGGC
>PMNQ01000139.1:0-902 GCA_003162555.1 Gammaproteobacteria bacterium
CCGGGCGCGGCGGGCCTGCCGGAGCCGCGGCGACTGGGGGCTTCTTGAGCCGGTTCAGGCCTCGGATGGCCATGAACAGCACGAAGGCGATGATCACGAAGTCGAACACGCTCTGCAGGAAAGCGCCGTATTTCAGCAGGACTTCCTTGCCGTTTCCGCCGGTTCCCAGCGACTTGGCCATCTCGGAAAAGTCGATGTTCCCAATCAGCATGCCCAGCGGCGGCATGATCACGTTTTCGACCAGCGAGGAAATGATCTTGCCGAAGGCGGCACCGACGATGACGCCGACCGCCATGTCGACGACATTGCCTTTCATCGCAAATTCCTTGAAATCCGCTCCGATACTCATGGTTTGCTCCTGCAGCTCTTGAGTTTTATCAGGCTGCTTTTAGGCTACTTGCCAGTCTTCTTCTTGGCCGTTTTGCCGGCCGTCTTGCCCGCGGCGGGCGTTTTGGCAGCGNNTTTGGCAGCCTTGGCGGCCTTCGCCGCCTTGGCAGGTTTGGCCGCCTTGGCCGGCGGTTCCTTCCCGGCGTCGTCGGCAGATCCCTTGGCTGGCTTGGCGGCCCGCTTCGGTTTCGCCGTAGCTTCGGCGGCGGCGGGCGCATCGACCGCAACCGGCGCCGGGCGGTCGACCAGCTGCATCAGCGCCATCGGCGCCGNNCCGTGGTCTGGATGGTCTCGTGCCGCAGGAGCGAGCCCGCCATGTTCCGCAGCATCGCATGCCGATGCGGGCTGTTGCGCGAAAGCTGGCGGCCAGTAAGTTTATGACGCATGCAATTCTCTCAGACGACTCATTGAGCTCGGACGATTGTTCAGATCAGGCCGCTTTCTTCGTCGCGGCGCAGGCCCGCGGGCGGCCAGCCATCGAGCCGCATGCCGAGCATCAGGCCGTGGCTCTGCAG
>PMNQ01000139.1:984-9954 GCA_003162555.1 Gammaproteobacteria bacterium
TTGGTCTCGATGTCGATGATCAGTTTGTCGAGATCGGTGCGCTGTTCGACGCGCGCAGCTTCCACCGAATAGGTGACGCGGCGCACTGGCGAGAACGAGGCGTCAAGCAGCAGTCGGCCGATCGGCCGGGTCTGCTCCTCGAAGGCCACGCGCTGCACGGCCGGGCGGTAGCCGCGGCCGCGCTCGATCTTCATCTGCATGTTCAACTCGCCCGCCTTGGTGAGGTTGGCGATCACCAGCTCCGGATTCACGACTTCGACGTCGTGATCGGTCTGGATGTCGCCGGCGGTCACCGGGCCCGGGCCCTTCTTGTGCAGGCGCAGCTCAGCCGAGCTGCGCGCATGCATGCGCAGCGCGACCAGCTTCAGGTTCAGCAGCACGTCGACGACGTCTTCCTGCACGCCTTCTATGCTGGTGTACTCGTGCAGCACACCGTCGATCTCCACCTCGGTGATCGCCGCACCGGGCATCGACGAGAGCAGCACGCGCCGCAACGCGTTGCCGAGCGTGTGGCCGAAGCCGCGCTCGAACGGTTCGATGACGACTCGCGCCTGGCGCGGCGCAACCGGCTGCACCTTGACCACGCGCGGCTTGAGGAACTCGCTGACTGACGATTGCATAGCTGCCTACCTACCCTTACTTCGAATACAACTCGACCACCAGGTTCTCGTTGACGTCGGGGAGCACGTCTTCGCGAGCCGGTACGGTCTTGAATACGCCGCGCATTTCCTTGTCGTTGACCTCGACCCATTCCGGCAAGCCGGCCTGGGTCGCCGAGGCCAGCGCGCCCTGGATGCGCAATTGCTTGCGGGCGCGCTCGCGCACCTGCACCACATCGCCAGGCTTGCACTGGTACGAAGCGATCGAGACGATGCCGCTGTTCACTTCGATGGCCTTGTGGCTCACCAGCTGGCGCGCTTCCGAGCGCGTGGCCGCGAAGCCCATGCGGTAGACCACGTTGTCGAGGCGGCATTCCAGGAGCTTCAGCAACTGCTCGCCGGTGGCGCCGGTGCGGCGCGCTGCCTGCTGGTAATAGCCGCGGAACTGGCGCTCGAGCACGCCGTACATGCGGCGGAGCTTCTGCTTCTCGCGCAGCTGCGTGCCATAGTCGGACAGCCGCTGCCGGCGCTCGCTCTTGATGCCGCCGGGCGGCACCTGGAACTTGCACTTGCTCTCGAGCGGCTTGGCGCCGCTCTTGAGGAACAGGTCGGTGCCCTCGCGGCGGGCAAGCTTGCAGGTCGGACCGAGATATCGCGCCATAATTATATTTCCCTTGTGCGCGTCTTAAACGCGCCGCTTCTTCGGCGGACGGCAGCCGTTGTGCGGAATCGGCGTCACGTCCTCGATGCTGGTGATCTTCAGGCCGCAGCCGTTCAGGGCACGCACTGCGGATTCGCGCCCGGGGCCAGGGCCGCCGACGCGCACTTCGACATTCTTGACGCCATGTTCCTGCGCGGCCACGCCGGCTTTCTCGGCGGCCACCTGCGCCGCGAACGGCGTNNGACAGCGTGTTGCCCTGGCGGTCGGTGATGGTGATGATCGTGTTGTTGAACGATGCATGCACGTGCGCGATCGCATCCAGCACGTTCTTGCGTGCCTTCTTGGGCTTCTTGGCGGCGGCAGCCGCTGCTGCGGCCGCACCGGCCGCACCGCCGGCTGCGCCAGCAGCGGCACCGGCAGCAGGAGCTGCGGCGGCACCGGCGGCGGCGGGTTGCTGTGTCTTCTGTTCAGCCATGTGTGTTCTTGCCTGCTATGAAACTTGTCAAATTCTTTATGGGCCTAATTCTTTACGGGCTTACACTTTTCCGGGCGGGGCATTGAGCTTGACGGCCTGCTTGCGCGGCCCCTTGCGGGTGCGCGCATTGGTGCGCGTGCGCTGGCCGCGGACCGGCAGGCCCTTGCGATGACGCATGCCGCGCCAGGTGCCCAGGTCCATCAGCCGCTTGATGTTCATCGACACTTCGCGGCGCAGGTCGCCTTCCAGCGGATAGCGCGACAGCTGCGCACGGAGCGCGGTCACTTCCGCCTCGGTCAGATCCTTGACCTTGGTGGTCGGATCGACGCCCGCGGCGGCGCAGGTATCGTGCGCGCGAGCGCGCCCGATGCCGAAGATATGTGTCAGGCCAATGCCGATGTGCTTGTTCATCGGAATATTGATGCCGGCTATGCGTGCCATGCTGTTACCTCTACCCTTGCCGCTGCTTGTGGCGCGCGTCGACGCAGATCACGTAGACCACGCCGCGGCGGCGCACGATCTTGCAGTTCTTGCAGATCTTCTTCACTGACGGACGTACTTTCATCGCTCACCTTGACCTGCGGCGCCGCGACCGGCACCGAGCAAATTGGCTTTCTTCATCAGGCCGGGATACTGATTGGACATCGTGTGCGCCTGCAGCTGCGCCATGAAATCCATCACCACCACGACTACGATCAGGAGCGAGGTGCCCCCGAACTGGAACGGCACGCCCTGCGAGGACACCAGCACCTCGGGCAGCAGGCACACCGCCATGATGTACGCGGCGCCCCACAGCGTCAGGCGCGTCAGCACCTTGTCGATGTATTCGCCGGTCTGCTGGCCCGGGCGGATCCCGGGGATGAACGCGCCGGACTTCTTCAGGTTGTCCGCGGTCTCGCGCGCGTTGAACACCAGCGCGGTGTAGAAGAACGTGAAGCCGAGGATCAGCGCGGCGTACAGCACCAGATGCAGCGGCTGGCCGTAGTTGAGCGCCGCCACAATTCGCTGCATTGTGAAGCTGAAGCTGCTGTCTGAACCGGTGGCGAAGAAACTCGCCATGGTGGCCGGAAACAGCAGCAGGCTCGAAGCGAAAATCGGCGGGATGACGCCCGACATGTTGAGCTTGAACGGCAGGTGGCTGCTCTGCCCGGCATACAGCCGGCGGCCGACCTGGCGCTTGGCGTAGTGCACGGCGATGCGGCGCTGCGCGCGCTCGACGAACACGCAGAAGCCGGTGACGCCGAGCACGATCACCACCAGCGCGATCGCAAACACCGGCTGCATCTCGCCGTTGCTGACCGATTCGAAGGTGCGGCCGAGCGCGCCCGGGAGTCCGGCGACGATGCCGGAGAGAATGATCATCGAGATGCCGTTGCCGACGCCGCGCTCGGTGATCTGCTCGCCGAGCCACATCAGGAACATCGTGCCGGTGGTCATGGTGATGGTCGCGACCAGCAGCCACTGCGGTCCGCCGTTGAGCACGTACTGGCCGTTCTGCAACGCCACGGCCGCAGCGAACGACTGGAACAGCGCCAGGCCCACGGTCGTCCAGCGCGTCAGCTGCGTGGTCTTGCGTCGGCCGGCCTCGCCTTCCTTGCGGTATTCCATCAGCGTCGGCACCACCATGCCGAGCATCTGGATGATGATCGAGGCCGAGATGTACGGCATCACGCCCATCGCGAAGATCGACATGCGCTGCAACGCGCCGCCGCTGAACGAGTTGACCACGCCGAGGATGCCGCTCGACTGGTCGGTGAAGAAACGCAGCACCGCGGCCTGGTTGATGCCCGGCACCTGGATGAACGTGCCGATGCGATACACGACCAGCGCGCCCAGCAGGAACAGCAGCCGCTTGCGGATGTCACCGCTGCGGCTGGCGTCGGCGAGAGTCGCCGTCGGATTGCTGAGTGCGCCAGTTGCCATCAGGCCTCGACCTTGCCGCCGGCCGCTTCGATCGCGGCACGCGCGCCCTTGGTGGCGCCAATTCCCTTGAGGTGCACGGCTTTCTTCAGCTCACCCGATACAACCACTTTCGCGCTTTCGCAATTCGCCGAGACAATCTGCGCGGCTTTCAGCGCGGCGAGATCGATGACATCGGCCTTGACCAGCGAGAGCTCGTGCAGGCGCACTTCGCCACGCAGCGCCTTGATCGCCGAACGGAAGCCGACCTTCGGCATACGCCGCTGCAGCGGCATCTGGCCACCCTCGAAGCCGACCTTGTGGTAGCCGCCCTTGCGTGCGCGCTGGCCCTTGACGCCGCGGCCGCAGGTCTTGCCCTGGCCCGCGGACGCGCCACGCCCGACGCGCAGCCGCGGACGGCGCGAACCCTCGACCGGCTTGATGGTATTCAGTCGCATGTCAGCTTCGCTCCACCTTCAGCATGTGGGAGGCCGTGTTGATCATGCCGCGGTTCTCCGCGGTGTCGGCCACCTGGACGCTCTGATGAGGACGCCGCAGCCCCAGGCCGCGCACCGACGAGCTGATGTGCTTGAGCTGCCCGTAAAGGCTCTTCATCAGGGTCACTTTCATTTTGCCGCCGCTCGCCATGATCTCACCCGAGTATGTCTTCGAGAGTCTTGCCGCGCTTGGCGGCGATATCGTCCGGCGAGCGCACGCTCGCCAGCGCCTTGACCGTCGCCCGCACCACGTTGATCGGGTTGCGCGAGCCGTAGCTCTTCGCCAGCACGTTGCGCACCCCGGCGCACTCGAGCACCGCGCGCATGCCGCCGCCGGCGATCACACCGGTACCGCTCGAGGCCGGCATCATCAGGATGCGCGTCGCGCCGTGCGTGCCCTTGACCATGTAATGCAGCGTGTCGTTCGCCAGGCTCACGTTCACCAGGCTCTTGCGCGCGTGCGCCATCGCCTTGGAGATCGCCACCGGCACTTCGCGTGCCTTGCCGAACCCGAAGCCAACGCGGCCGGCGCCGTCGCCCACCACCGTCAGCGCGGTGAAGCCGAACTGCTTGCCGCCCTTGACGACCTTGGCGGTGCGGTTGACCGCGACCAGCTTCTCCATCAGGTCGTCGGCGCTCTGATTCTTTTCGTTTCTTGCCATGTGCTGCTATGTCCTGGCGAAGGCCTAGAATTCAAGCCCGGCTTCACGGGCGGCGTCGGCCAGCGCTTTAACGCGGCCGTGATACTGGAAACCCGAACGGTCGAACGCGGCTTTGGCGACCCCGGCCGCTTTGGCCCGCTCGGCAATCGCCTTGCCGACGGCGCGCGCCGCTTCGACGTTGCCGGTGTATTTCAGATCCTTGGCCACTGCCTTCTGCACGGTGGAGGCCGAAGCCAGCACCTGCGAGCCATCGGCCGCAAACAGCTGCGCGTAGATGTGGCGCGGCGTGCGATGGATGGTCAGCCGCGGCGTGCCGGTCTCGCGGATCCGGGCGCGGGTCTTGATGGCGCGCCGGGTGCGGCGCTCTTTCTTGGTGATGTTCATTACTTCTTCTTCCCTTCCTTGAGGGAAATCTTTTCGTCCGAATAGCGCACGCCCTTGCCCTTGTAGGGTTCGGGAGGACGAATGCCGCGGATCTCCGCGGCGGTCTGGCCGACGCGCTGCCGGTCGGCGCCCTTGATGAGGATCTCGGTCTGGCTCGGCGTCTCGATGGTGATGCCATCGGGAATCGCGTAGGTAACCGGATGCGAAAAGCCCAGCGTCAGGTTGAGCGTCTTGCCGGCCACGGCGGCGCGGAAGCCGACGCCAACCAGATCGAGCTTGCGATCGTAGCCATTGGTCACGCCGTTGATCATGTTCGCCAGATGTGCGCGCGCCGAACCGGCGCGCATGCGCGCCTCGCCCTCATTGGCGTAGCTCACCTGCAGCTGCTTGTTTTCCTGCACCACGGACACGCCCGCGGCCAGTGCCAGCGACAGCGCGCCCTTGGCGCCCTTGACGGTGACCGCATCGGCGCCGACCGTGACGGTCACGCCGGTGGGAACCACCACAAACTGTTTTGCGACTCTGGACATATTCGTATTCCGCTCTAGCTCTAGGCCACGATGCAGATGACTTCGCCGCCCTGGCCGATGGCCCGCGCCGCGCGATCGGTCATCACACCCTTGGGCGTCGAGACAATCACTGTTCCCATGCCGCCGAGCACGCGCGGCAGTTCTTCCTTGCCGCGGTAGATGCGCAGGCCCGGGCGGCTGACCCGCTCGAGCCGGTCGATCACCGGCCGGCCTTCGTAGTACTTCAGATCGACGGTCAGCAGCGGCTTGCCCGCCTCGTCACCGATATTGAAATCGGCGATGAAACCCTCGCTCTTCAACACGCGAAGAATGGCGGCCTTCAGTTTCGAAGACGCCATCGTCACGCTGGTCTTGCGCGCGCTCTGCCCGTTACGTATGCGGGTCAGCAGGTCGGCAACCGGATCGGTCATGCTCATCGTTATGGCTCCTACCAGCTCGCCTTGGCGAGCCCGGGAATCTCGCCGCGGGCGGCGACTTCACGAATCTTGGTGCGTGCCAGGCCAAACTTGCTGTACACGCCGCGGGCCCGGCCGGTAATCGCGCAACGGTTGCGCTGGCGGGTCGGGCTCGCATCGCGCGGCAGCGTTTGCAGCTTGGCCTGCGCCGCCGACCGTTCCTCCTGCGAGGACTTCGGGCTGCGGATCGCTTCCTTGAGCTGCGCGCGCACCGTGGCGTATTTCTTCGCCACCTTCACCCGGCGCTTGTCGCGTTCGATCATGTTGGTCTTGGCCATGCCAGATCCTCGAGAGTGTCCGTCCCGCCTACTTGCGGAACGGAAAGTTGAAAGCGGTCAACAACGCGCGGCCCTGCGCGTTGTCGCGCGCCGTGGTGGTGATGGTGATGTCCATGCCGCGCACCTGGTCGATGGCGTCGTACTGGATCTCCGGGAAAATAATCTGTTCCTTGACGCCAAGCGTGTAGTTGCCGCGGCCATCGAAGGCGCGCGCCGAGACGCCGCGGAAGTCGCGGATGCGCGGCATCGCCACGCTGATCAACCGGTCGAGGAACTCGTACATGCGCGCACCGCGCAGCGTGACCTTGCAGCCAATCGCCAGGCCCTCGCGCAGCTTGAACGCGGCGATCGCCTTCTTCGACTTGCAGATCAGCGGCTTCTGGCCGGTGATCTTGGTCAGGTCGGCGACCGCGGCGTCCATCAGCTTGCGGTCAGCCACGGCTTCGCCGACGCCCATGTTGACCGTGATCTTGGTGATCTTCGGCACTTCCATGGGATTCTTCAGCCCGAGCTCGCTGCGCAGCTGTGGGACGATCTTCTCGCGATAAATTTCTTGCAGTCTTGCCATAACTTTTAAACCTGCGCCCCGTTCCTCAGGCGTCGATGACTTCGCCGTTCGACTTGAAGAAGCGAACCTTCTTGCCGTCGGCCAGCGTCTTGATGCCCACGCGATCGCCCTTCTTGGCGGCCGCATTCCACAGCGCCACCTTGGCGAGCGGCATCGGCATTTCCTTCTCGATGATGCCGCCCGGCTGGTTGTCCTGCGGATTCGCCTTGGTGTGCCGCTTGACCCGGTTGAGATTCTCGACCAGCACCGAGCCGCCGCTGAGCACGCGCGTCACGGCGCCACGCCGGCCCTTGTCGCGGCCCGACAGCACCACCACCTGGTCGCCTTTTCGAATTGTTCTCATGAGCTTCGCTCAACGGTTAACGCGGTCGCGAAGCGCGACCGCGACAAATAAGCAGCGCTGCGCGCCGATATGACCACTCCGCTCATCACAGCACCTCAGGCGCGAGCGAGATGATCTTCATGAACTGCGCCGTGCGAAGCTCGCGCGTCACCGGCCCGAAGATGCGCGTGCCGACCGGCTCGAGCTTCGGGGTCAGCAGCACGGCCGCGTTGCCGTCGAACTTGATCAGCGAGCCGTCGGCGCGCCGCACACCACGCCGCGTGCGCACCACCACCGCGTCGTACACTTCGCCCTTCTTGACCTTGCCGCGCGGGATCGCATCCTTGATGCTGACCTTGATGACATCGCCAACCGTCGCGTAGCGCCGATGGCTGCCGCCCAGCACCTTGATGCACATCACCGTGCGGGCGCCGCTGTTGTCGGCGGCATTGAGGATGGACTGCATCTGGATCATGACGCGGCCTTTTCAACCACCGACAGCAGCCGCCACGACTTGCGGCGCGACAGCGGCCGGCAGGGCGTGATGGTCACGGTATCGCCTTCGCTGGCCTGGCTGTCCTCGTCGTGCGCCAGCAGCTTGGTGCTGCGGCGCAGGAACTTGCCGTAGGCCTCGTGCCGCACCAGCCGCTCGACCAGCACCGTGATGGTCTTGTCCATCTTGTCGCTGACCACGCGCCCGGTGAGCACGCGCTCGCCGCGCGCTTCGGCGACCTTGGCCACCGGGGCCGCTGCCGGGGCCGCTGCCGGGGCCGTCACCGCCGGAGCCGCGTCCGCAGGCGCGTCCGATTTCTTTGCAGCGCTCATCGTTTCTCTCCGCCGGCACGCATGGCCGTCTTCAGCCGGGCAATATTCCGGCGCACCTTGCCGAACTGGTCAGGCTTGACCGGTTGCCCGGTCGCGCGCTGCAGGCGCAGCGCAAACTGTTCCTTGCGCAGCTTGAGCAGCAGAGCACGCTGCTCCGCCGAAGGCTGTTTCCGCATTTCACTGGCTTTCATCAGCGCACCTGCCGTTTGACGAACGAGGTCGTGACCGAGAGCTTGGCGCCAGCCAGGCGAAACGCCTCGCGCGCGATCTCTTCGGTGACGCCTTCCATCTCGAACAACACCTTGCCGGGCTTGACCTTGGCGATCCAGTACTCGACGTTGCCCTTGCCGCTGCCCATGCGCACCTCGAGCGGCTTCTTGGTGATCGGCACGTCAGGAAACACGCGGATCCAGATCTGGCCGGCGCGCTTCATCTGGCGCGTGATGGCGCGGCGCGCCGCTTCGATCTCGCGCGCCGTCATGCGCGCACGCTCGGTCGCCTTCAGGCCAAAGTCGCCGAAGGCCACGGAGTTGCCGCGCGTCGCCAGGCCGGCATTGCGGCCCTTGAACATCTTGCGGTACTTGGTACGTTTCGGTTGCAACATCTCGGGTAAATCCTCAGGCCGTCGCTTCTGCGGCAGCCGGCGCAATCACGGGCGCAACCACTGGTGCGGCAGCAGCAGGTGCGGCAGCGTCGGCGGCCGACTCGAGCGCGCGCTCCAGCTCCACCTTGTCGAACACCTCGCCCTTGAAAATCCACACCTTCACGCCGATCCGGCCATAAGCGGTATGGGCTTCGGCGGTGCCGTAATCGAC
>PMNQ01000239.1 GCA_003162555.1 Gammaproteobacteria bacterium
TCGTCATCGGCGCCGGGCACAACGGACTGTGCAACGCCGCCTTCCTCGCGCGCGCCGGGCTCGAGGTGCTGGTGCTGGAAGCCAACCCTTATGTTGGCGGCGCCGCTGTAAGCCGCGAGCTGTATCCGCACTGGACCTACTCCAACTGTTCGTACGTNNTATCTCGACAAGGACATCAAGCGGCGCGAAATCGCGCGCCACAATGCGCGCGACGGCGATGCCTACATGCGCTACGGGCGCGACACGATGCGCCAGTGCCGCCTGATCCGCTCGCTGCTCCTGCGCACGCCGCCGGATCCGACCTCGTTCCGCTGGCGGGATATCCGCGAGCTTATTCATGTGGGTAAGGAATTCGCGAAACTCGGTGAGGCCGGCATCCTCGACACGATCCGCTTCTATACGCTGTCGATCGCGGATTACCTTAACGAATACTTTGAATCCGATGTCGTCAAGGCGACCTTTGCCGGCAGCGGCATCATCGGCACGGCNNTGCTGCATCACTACATGGGCGACGTCGACGGACAGATGGGCGCCTGGGGTTTCGCGCGCGGCGGCATGGGCGCGGTCAGCGATGCGCTGGCAGCCACGCTGCAGGCGCATGGCGGTGAGATCAAGGTCAGCGCGCCGGTGGAGAGAATTCTGACGCGCGGCGGGCGCGCCCGCGGCGTGGCGCTTGCCAACGGTGATGAGTACTACGCGGACACCGTGGTCTCCAATCTCGATCCGAAGCGCACCTTCCTGAAGCTGATGGAGCCGGCCGACCTCGCGCCCGATTTCCTGGCGCGCGCCCGCAATTTCAAGATCCGCGGTTCGTCGGGAAAACTGAACATCGCGCTCGATGGCCTGCCCGAGTTTCCGGCGCTCGGTGCCGGCAATCCGCTGATCAGCGGCGACATGCATTTTCTCGATTCACTCGAACGTTACGAACGGGCCTACGACGACTGGAAAAACGGCACCTGGTCGAAGGACCCCTACCTCGACCTGTTGATCCCCTCATTGACCGACCCGACGATGGCGCCGCCGGGCAAGCACATGATGTCGGTGTTTGTGCAGTACGTGCCGGTCAAAGTCCACGGGCGCGACTGGACCGACGCCGACCGCGAAGCCTTCAAACAGACGGTGTTCGACCAGATCTCCCGCTACAGCCCGAACTTCCGCAGCCTGGTGCTGCACGCAGAGGTGCGCACGCCGCGCGAACTCGAGGCCGAGGTCGGGCTGACCGAAGGCAATATTTTCCAGGGCGAGCTGACTTTCGATCAGCTGTTCTTCAACCGGCCCTTCCCGGGCTTTGCTCAGTACCGCGCGCCCTTGCGTGGCCTCTATATGTGCGGTTCGGCAACACATCCTGGAGGTGGCGTGATGGCGGCACCAGGCGCAAATGCGGCGCGCGAGATCCTGATGGATCTGCGCCGCGGCTCCACGGTGCCGGAGGGCTGGAGCGATGACTGAGCAACAGTCGGTCATCGTCATCGGTGGCGGACACAACGGCCTGGTGTGCGCGAGCTACCTGGCGCGCGCCGGCCGCAAGGTGCTGGTGCTCGAGTCGGCAGCGCAACCGGGCGGCGCGGCGGTGACGCGCGAGTTCGCGCCGGGCTACAGCGTATCGGCGGTCGCGCATCTGCTGCACCTGCTTGACCCCGGAGTCGAGCGCGAGCTGGGCCTCGCCCGGCATGGGCTGGCCTATGCGAAAACCGGACTGCGTACCGTGGCGCTGTCGCCGGATAATCCGCCGCTGATCCTGAACGACGGCGAGATCGAGGGCGGCGAAGTATCGGCGGCCGATCGCTTGGGCCTACGCGCGCATACAGCGCGCATGCGGAAATTCGCGCGCGTGATTGCGCGACAGCATGGCCGCATACCGCCGCGGCTGGATTTCAAATCCTGGAGCGATGCGCTGCCGGCAGCGGCCGTCGCGCTCGATATCCGGCTGCTCGGGCGGCGCGACATGCGGGAATTCCTGCGCGTCGCAACGATGAATATTTTCGACGTGCTGGAAGAGCAGTTCGAGAACCCGCTGCTGAAGGGCGCGCTGGCGCTCGACGGCGTGCTCGGCACGCGGCTGGGCCCGCGCTCCGGCAACAGCGTGTACGCCGCGTTGTACCGCCAGAGCGGATCGGTCAACGGACGGCCGGGCGCGCTGGCCCTGCCCCGTGGCGGCATGGGCGCCGTGACCACCGCGCTCAGTGCCGCGGCGCGCGGCGTCGGAGCGGAGCTGCGGGTCGGGGCGCGAGTCGATGAGATCATCGTCAGCAACGGCCGCGCCACCGGCGTGCGGCTGCAGAGCGGCGAAGTCCTGTCGGCCGATATGGTGGTGTCGAATGCGGATCCGAAGACCACTTTGCTGGGGCTGCTGGGAGCCCGGCACCTGGAGGCGGAGTTCGCGCGCAGCGTGCATCATGTGCGCGCGACCGGCACGGCGGCGAAGCTGCACCTGGCGCTCAGCGCTGTACCCCGATTCCGCGGCCTGACTGCGGACCAGCACGGCGAGCGGCTGGTGATTGCACCGGACCTGGAATACATCGAACGCGCCTTCAATCCGGCGAAATACGGCGAATACTCACCGCACCCGGTCATGGAAATCACGCTGCCTACGCTGCACGACGTGTCGCTGGCGCCGCCGGGCCGCCATGTGCTGTCGGCCGTGATCCAATATGCGCCCCATGATCTGAAGGGCGGATGGGCGGAAGGCAAACAGCGCTTCCAGGCCCTCGTCATGGATCTGCTCGAGCAGTATGCGCCGGGAATCGGGGCGCTGGTGCAGCACTCGGAGCTGCTTACGCCGGCTGACATCGAGCAGCAATTCGGCATCGCCGGCGGTCACTGGCACCACGGCGAACTGGCGCTCGATCAGTTCATGATGCTGCGGCCGGTCGCTGGCGCGGCGCAATACGCAACGCCGGTGGCGGGCCTGTATCTGTGTGGCGCCGGTTGCCATCCCGGCGGCGGCGTCATGGGCAGCGCGGGCCGCAACGCCGCGCGCGTCATACTCGGAGGGCGGTGAGCACCATGCTGGCCCGCGATCATTTTCACCATGCGGTCTGCGAGACCCCGTTCCATCCGCGCACCGCGGCATTGAACCAGCTCAATCTCTGGCACCGCTGGCGTGACCACACAGTCGCCGATGCCTACTTCGATGTGGGCATGGAATACAACGCGATCCGCAACAGCTGCGCGGTATTCGACCTTTCGCCGATGACCAAGCACCTGATCACCGGTCCGGATTCTCTGGCGTTCATGAACCGGTTGGTCACGCGCGATGTCGCGAAGATCAAGCCTCAGCGTGTTGGTTACTCCGTGTGGTGTGACGACGCTGGCCAGGTCATAGACGATGGCACGATTTTCCACCTGCGCGAGGGCGTTTACCGGCTCTGCTCGCAAGAGCGGCAACTCGACTGGCTGCACACCTCCGCGCTCGGTTTCGATGTGCGCATCGTCGAAGAGACCAACGAGGTCGCCGGGCTCGCCGTGCAGGGACCGACATCGTGCGCGGTTCTTAAGGCCATGGGGTTGACCGGTGTTGAGACGCTCACGCCCTTTGGGTTGCGCGACTACCCGTTTGCGGGCGGTGTGCTCGCCGTCTCACGCACGGGCTACACAGGCGATCTGGGCTACGAGTTGTGGATTGAACCGGAGCGTGCGCTGGCGTTGTGGGATGCCCTGTTCGCGGCGGGACACCACCATGGGATCCGCGCCATCGGCACCATGGCCCTCGAGATGAGCCGCGTCGAGGCGGGCTTCATCCAGGCCGGTGTCGACTTCCTGCCCGCCGATCGCGCGATTCGCGCCGATCGCACGCGTTCGCCCTTCGAGCTTGATCTCGGCCGCCTGGTGGATTTCAGCAAGCCCATTTTCACCGGGCGGCGCGCATTGCTCGAAGAACAGGAGCGCGGCTCGCGCTTCCGGCTCGTGCGCCTCGATGTCGAGGGCAACAAGCCTGCCAAGGACGCGTACGTCTATGACCAACAGCGACGCAACATCGGCGTCGTCACTTCGTCGATGTGGTCGCCGGCCGCCAAGGCCAGCATTGCATTGGCTTCGGTCAAGATGCCGTGGGGCGCGCCGGGCGAGCAGCTGCTGGCGGAGATCTACTACCAGAAAGAACTGAAATGGAACCGCTTCATGGCGAAATGCCGTGTGGTTGACGGTGCGTTCTTCGACCCGCCCCGCCGCCGTCAGACTCCAGCGGCCGATCGCTGAAGACCGCGCGATGGCGAACGCGATTGCCGGCATGCAACGATTCTGGACCGGTGCGGCAGGTGCAGGCCCGCCGGGCATCGCGCGCGCCAAAGGGCTGCACATCTGGGACACCGCCGGCAAGCGCTACATCGATGTCACCTCCGGACCGATTGCCGTCAACATTGGCCACGGCAATGAACGCGTGCTCGCGGCGATGCGCGAACAGGCCGAGCGATTCTGTTTTGCCTACCCGAGCAACTTCGAGAGCGAGCGCAGCACGGAACTGAGCCTGCGCCTGGCAAGCCTGGCAGGCCCCGGCCTCGATTGCGCGTTCTACGTGTCGAGCGGCTCGGAAGCCGTGGAGAAATGCCTGCAGTTCGTGCGCCGCGCGGCCATGGCGCGTGGCTCCGCTAAGCGCTACAAGGTGATCAGCCGCGATCCCTCGTACCACGGCAGCACGCGCGCGACCATGGCGCTGTCGGCGGACCCGGGCTACGCGCCGTATCTGGTGGGATACCCGCCGGGCATCCATGTCCCAGCGCCCTCGAGCTACCGGCATCCGGCAGGCATCAGCGCCAGCACCTACGCCATGCAGTGTGCGGAAGCGTTGCGCGCCCGCATCATCGAATCCGGTCCGGACTCAGTGCTGGCATTCATCATGGAACCGGTGATGGGTTTCTGCGGGGGCGCCGACAGCGCACCGCCGGAGTACTACCGCCGCGTGCGCGAGATCTGCGACGAATTCGGCGTGCTGCTGATCTACGACGAGATCGTCAGTGGCGCCGGCCGCACCGGCACCTTTCTCGCGGCCAATCGCTGGCCGGCCGCGCGCCCGGACCTGGTGATCCTGGCCAAGGGCCTGGGCGGCGGCTACGCGCCGCTCGCCGCTTTTCTGGCGCCTGTGCGGCTTGTCGATGCCGTCGCCGGTGCGGGCGGCTTCCACGTCGGGCATACGCACAAGGCGCATCCGCTGGCCTGCGCCGTGGGTCTGGCCGTGCTGGACGTGACCGTGGGCGATCGCCTGATCGAAAACGCAGCCAACATGGGCGAATACCTGCGCGCCAAGCTGCGAGGCCTGCAGCAGCAGAACCCGCTCATCGGCGACGTGCGCGGCCTCGGCCTGATGATCGGCCTCGAGTTCGGCGCGCCGGAGTCGCCCGCGTTGCGGCGCCGCTTCAACACGATGGAACGGCTCCGCACGGCGATGTTCGCCCAGTTGATCGTGGTCCCGCTGTTCCACCGCCACCGCATCCTCACCCAGGTCGCGGCCGACAACGTGAACATCG
>PMNQ01000238.1:0-177 GCA_003162555.1 Gammaproteobacteria bacterium
ACCGCATCATCGAAATCGGTTGCGTCGAACTCCTCAGCCGTCGCGCCAGCGGCCGTCATTACCACACTTACCTGAATCCGGAACGCGAGGTGGACGAGGGCGCGCGCGCCGTGCACGGACTGTCGCTCGCCGACCTGGCCGCCAAGCCGCGTTTTGCCGAGGTGGCCGACGAACTCA
>PMNQ01000238.1:226-3564 GCA_003162555.1 Gammaproteobacteria bacterium
GATGTGTATCTGGCGATGACCGGCGGACAGAGCGCGCTCGCCCTCGATGACGCGCCGCGGCGGAGCGCCGCGCGCAGCGCCGCCACTGCAACGGCCAGTGGTCCGCCGCTGGTGGTCGTGGCGGCCAATGCCGAGGAGCGCGCATTGCATGAGCAACTGCAGGAANNACCGGCGCGGCCGGATTCATCGGCTCGCACGCCGCGCAACGCTTCCTCGCCCGCGGCGATGAAGTGGTCGGGCTCGATAACCTGAATGATTACTACGACGTCACGCTGAAGCAGTCGCGGCTCGCGCGGCTTACAGGCCAGTCCGGATTCCGCTTCGTCAAGCTCGATCTTGCCGACCAGGCGGGCATGGCCGAGCTGTTTGCGCGCGAGAAATTCCAGCGCGTCGTGCATCTCGCCGCACAGGCCGGCGTGCGTTTTTCGCTCATCGATCCTCATAGCTACATCAACAGCAACGTTGTCGGCACGCTCAATGTGCTCGAAGGCTGCCGGCACAACAGCGTCGAACATCTGGTGTACGCGTCCACCAGTTCGGTCTACGGGGCCAGCACCGCGATGCCGTTCTCGGAGCACGAGCCGGCTTCACACCCGCTATCCATTTATGCCGCCAGCAAGCGCTCCTGCGAACTCATGGCGCACTGCTACTCGGCGCTGTTCGGCCTGCCCACGACGGGCTTGCGATTTTTCACGGTCTACGGACCCTGGGGACGCCCGGACATGGCGCTGTTCCTGTTCACGCGCGCGATCCTCGCCGGCACGCCGATCGAGATCTTCAACAACGGCCACCATCAGCGCGATTTCACCTACGTCGACGACATCGTCGAAGGCGTTTTGCGCGCCACCGATCACACCGCCAGCGCCAACCCGGAGTGGAACAGCGCTGCGCCCGATCCGGCCACGAGCCGCGTGCCCTATCGCATCTACAACATCGGCAGCCACCGGCCGGTCGAACTGCTGCGCTATATCGAAGTGCTNNGGCGATGTGCCGGATACCTTCGCCGACGTCACCGAGCTGATCAACGCGGTCGGCTACCAGCCCGCGACGCCGATCGAAGTCGGGGTGCGGAATTTCGTGGATTGGTATCGCAGCTATTACCGCTAGCCGGGGCGGCCCCGGCAATCCGTGACAGTGGCCGGCGTCTGCGTTAAAGTAATACCTCGCTTTTATGAGGTAACACCACATGGCGACGAATCTGACCAGCAAGGGACAGGTGACCGTGCCCAAGGCTGTGCGCGACTATCTCGGTCTTAAACCGCGGGCAGGTGTGAGTTTCGAGCGACTGGCGAACGGCGAGGTGGTGCTGCGGGCGGCGAAGCAGCGGCGCGGCGGCGTACGCGCGGGTGCGCTGGCCAAGCTCCGGGGCCGCGCGACCGTGCGCATGAAGACCGAGGAAATCATGGCTCTTACGCGCGGCGTCTAGCACGGTGGTCCTGGTCGACACAAATGTTCTGCTGGACGTCCTGCAGGACGATCCTCGCTGGGCCGAATGGTCGCAGCAGCAGCTGGAGAGTGCGCGTCTTACGGATAGACTCGCCATCAATCCCGTGATCTACGCCGAATTGTCGATCGCCTTTGCGCGCATCGAGGAACTCGAGGCTGTGGTTTCCGAGGCGGCACTCGCGGTGGAAGCGATGCCGAGGGAGGCGCTGTTCCTTGCCGGTAAGGCTTTCCTCAGTTACCGCCGCGCTCGCGGGGTGAGGCCTGGCGTACTGCCGGATTTCTTCATCGGCGCGCACGCGGCCGTGATGAAATGGCCGCTGTTGACGCGCGACGTGCGGCGCTACCGCCGCTACTTCCCAACCCTGAAGCTCATCACGCCCGAGACCTGAGGAGTTCCCTATGGCGGCTAAGTCAGTATCCGGATCCGACTGCCCCGCCTGGACCCGGCTCGCTGCCGCCGCTCCGGCGGCGCAGGCGCGCGCCACGCGTGAGCTGTTCGCGGCCGACAGCGCGCGCTTCACGCATTGCTCGGTGCAGGCGGCAGGGCTCCTGTTCGATTTCTCGCGCCAGCGCGTGACTTCGGATCTCCTGCCAGTATTTGCCGAACTCGCCGACCAACTGCACTTGCGTGAGCGCATTGCCGCCATGTTCCGCGGCGATGCCATCAATATCACCGAGAACCGCGCGGTGCTGCACACGGCGCTGCGCCGGCCGGCGAACGCCGCGCCGTTGATCGTCGGCGGCCAGGACATCGATGCGCTCGTGCGCGGCGAACGCGAGCGCATGCTCGGGTTTGCCGAAGCGGTGCGCGGCGGGAGGGTGCGCTCGAGCAGCGGCCAGGCGTACTCGCTCATCGTCAACATCGGCATCGGCGGCTCGGACCTCGGGCCTGCGATGGCGGTCGAGGCACTGCGGCAATACGCAGGCGAGGGGCCGCGTGTCGCCTTCGCCTCAAACGTCGATGGCTGCCAGCTCGCCGACATCCTGGCCACGGCCGATCCGGCGCGCACGCTGTTCATCATCTGCTCGAAAACCTTCACCACGCTCGAGACGCGCAGCAATGCGCTGGCCGCGCGCAGCTGGCTGCAGGCGAAGCTCGGTGCCGCGGCAGTACCGGCGCATTTCGCGGCGGTGTCGGTCAACGCCAAGGCGATGGACGAGTTCGGCGTCCACCCGGACTACCGCTTTGCAATGTGGGACTGGGTCGGTGGGCGCTACTCGATCTGGTCGTCGATCGGCGTCTCGCTCGCCATCGCCATCGGGCGCGCGAACTTCGAGGCGTTCCTCGCTGGGGCCGCGGAGATGGACCAGCATTTCCAGAGCGCGCCGTGGCTTTCGAACCTGCCGGTGCTGGCCGCGATGCTCGGCATTTGGAACATCGATTTTCTCGCGCTGCCGACGCTGGCCGTGCTGCCCTACGACCAGCGGCTCGCGCGCCTGAGCGCCTACTTGCAGCAGCTTGAGATGGAGAGCAACGGCAAATCGGTGCGACTTGATGGCAGCCCCGTCACCACCGCCACCTGTCCGGTCATCTGGGGAGAGCCGGGCAACAATGCGCAGCACTCTTTCTTTCAGCTATTGCATCAGGGCAGTGCGCGCGCCGCGATCGATTTCCTGCTGCCGGCGAATTCCTCCTGCGACAGCCAGCCGCAACAGGATCTCGCGATTGCCAACTGCCTGGCGCAGGCCGAAGCCTTCGCGCTGGGGCAGAGCGCGGAGCAGGTCGAGGTGGATCTGCGTGGCCAGGGCGTGAGCGCGACGCGCATTGCCGAGCTGGTGCCGCACAAGGTGCACCCGGGCAATCGGCCATCCACCGTCATCCTTTTTTCTCGACTTGACCCTTCGACACTGGGGCGATTGATCGCGCTATACGAGCACAAGGTGTTCGTGCA
>PMNQ01000083.1 GCA_003162555.1 Gammaproteobacteria bacterium
CAGTTCGGCACCAACTGGGCCTACTACTCGCACTATGTGGGCGACATCTTTGGCGTGCCGCTGGCGATCGAAGGCCTGATGGCTTTCTTCCTGGAGGCAACCTTCATCGGTCTGTTCTTCTTTGGCTGGGACCGACTCTCGCGGATCCAGCACCTGGCCGTCGCCTGGCTGGTGGCGATCGGCAGCAATCTTTCAGCGCTCTGGATCCTCATCGCCAATGGCTGGATGCAGAACCCGGTGGGTGCACACTTCAATCCGGACACCATGCGGATGGAGTTGACCTCAATTGGCGACGTGATCTTCAACCCGGTGGCTCAGGCGAAATTCGTGCATACGGTGAGCGCTGGCTACGTGACCGGCGCCATGTTCGTGCTGTCGATCAGCGCCTGGTTCATCCTCAAGGGGCGTCACCTTGAGTTCGCGCGCCGCTCGGCTACGGTGGCCGTGAGTTTTGGACTGGCCGCGGCGCTCTCGGTGGTGGTACTGGGCGATGAGAGTGGCTATACGGCCAACCAGCACCAGAAGATGAAGATCGCAGCCATCGAGGGCATGTGGCACACGGAGCCCGCGCCCGCGTCGTTTGAGGTATTCGGCGTGCCCGACGCGAAGCACCATACAACGCACGACGAAGTCAAAGTGCCGTGGGTGCTGGGGCTCATTGTCACGCGCTCGACTGACAAGGAAGTCCCGGGCATCTATGAACTGGTGGCGGCAGCACGAGCACGGATCGTTGCAGGCATTCCCGCCTACACGGCGCTGCGCGCATTGCGGGCCGATCCGCACGATGCGGCGGCGCGCGCCACGCTCGATTCCCACGCGAGCGATCTTGGCTATGCCTTGCTGCTGCGCAGATACGTTGCGGATCCGGCCACGGCCACGCCAGCCCAGATCGACCAGGCGGCCTGGGACACGGTGCCCTCTGTGGGCTGGCTATTCTGGTCGTTCCGGCTGATGGTCGCGATGGGCTTCTTCTTCATTGTATTGTTCGTCTGGGGATTCTGGCTGGCGGCAAAGCGTCGCTACGACAACCAGCGCGGATTTCTGCGGCTTGCGCTCTGGAGCCTGCCGTTGCCGTGGCTCGCCGCGGAGCTCGGCTGGATCGTGGCCGAGCACGGGCGCCAGCCCTGGGCCATTGAGGGCGTCCTGCCGACATTCCTGGCCGTCTCGCCAATCCCGGCTTCAAGCGTTGCCACAAGTCTCGCTGGCTTCGTGATTTTCTACACGACGCTGGCGGTCGTGGACGTGATGCTGCTGCGCAAGTACATCCGTCTGGGTCCCGGCACCTCTGGCGCTGCGACGGGGCACTGAAGGAGTCCACCATGCCGCTCGACTATGCAACTCTCAAAGTGATCTGGTGGCTGCTGCTGGGTGTGCTGCTGGCGGGCTTCGCCATCATGGATGGCTTTGACCTGGGCGCTGCAATCATGCTGCCGTTCGTCGGCCGCACCGATAGCGAGCGTCGCGTGGCCATCAACACCGTGGGTCCGGTGTGGGAGGGAAACCAGGTGTGGCTGATCCTGGGCGGCGGGGCGATCTTTGCGGCCTGGCCGGCTCTGTATGCCGCGAGCTTCTCGGGCTTTTATCTCGCCATGTTGCTGGTGCTGGCTGCGCTGATCCTGCGGCCCGTGGGCTTCAAGTTTCGCAGCAAGATGCCGGGCGCGACCTGGCGCAGCACCTGGGATTGGCTGTTGTTTGTCGGCGGACTGGTTCCGTCCCTTGTGTTTGGCGTCGCGATGGGCAATCTGCTGGAAGGCGTACGCTTCGGATTCGACAGCGAGCTGCGCGCCCACTTTGATTTCGGTCTTCTGGATTTGCTGAACCCGTTTGCGCTGCTGTGCGGTCTGGTGTCGGTGGCCATGCTTGCCACGCACGGTGCGCGCTATCTCGCACTCAAGGCCGATGGCCTGGTGGCAGTTCGGGCGGCACGCTACGGCCGCTGGACGGCATTGGCATGGCTGGTGTTGTTTGCGATGGCCGGTGTGTGGCTTGCCCGCAGCAGTTTCGGCTTCCGAATCGTATCGGGCGCATTGACCGGGGCCGCCGCCGATCCCCTGGCCAAAACCGTGCTGGCGATGCCTGGTGCGTGGCTGGACAACTACGCTCGCTGGCCACTGACTCGCGTGCTGCCGGCGCTGGGGCTCGTGGCGCCGCTGGCCCTCGTCTTGCTGGCCCGTTCACGCAGCCACATGACGTTGTTCCTCTGCAGTGCCGCGGGCATAGCCGGGGTCGTGGGTACCATGGGCGTGAGTCTGTTCCCGTTCCTGATGCCCTCGTCCTCGGAGCCCGGCAGCAGTCTCACCGTGTGGGACGCCTCGAGTAGCCAGCGGACGCTGTGGATCATGCTGCTGGCCACGGCGGTATTCCTTCCCATCGTGCTCGCCTACACCGCGTGGGTGTATCACGTGCTGCGCGGGCGTGTGACCGTGGCGCACGTAGACGCCAATCCTGATACGACTTACTGAAGCGAGGGCATTGCAATGTGGTACTTCAGCTGGATACTGGGATTGGGGCTCGCCAGCTCCTTTGCGATCCTGAACGCCATGTGGTTTGAACTGGATTCCGATCGACAGGCGCGCGAGCGACCGGCTGATACTCAAAATATTTCCTAGGCTCTAGCGGGGAGTGCGCGCCAGACGGTGGCGAGCCAGGGTTGCTGGTCGCGGGGAAGATCCGTCGGACGGTAGTAGTGTTCGAGCTCCTCGAAGCGCGCGGCGCTGAGATAGCGGCGCCAGCCGTCCAGGTCGTGGTAGACCCCGTAGCGATCTGCGTTCCAGCCTTCCTCGTTATTGCCCCTGGGATTGGAACTGAACAGCACACCACGAGGCTTGAGTGTGGCGTGCAGTTGACGGAGGACTCCGGGCAGGGCGGAGCTCGGGACATGAAAGAGTGAAGCGTTGGCAAAGAGCCCATCGAAGTGGTGGTCCGGCAGGTTCAGCTGCAGGAAATCCTGCTGCCAGACTTCGCAAGACGTACTGTCGCGAGCCATGGCGGCGAATTGTGCCGAGCCCTCAAGGCCAATGGCGATGTGACCCAGGCTCGTGAAGGTCTTGAGGTCGCGTCCGGGGCCGCAGCCGATGTCCAGAATCCGGAAGGGCGGGTTTCCCTCAATGTGTCGCAGGAGAGCCGCGATGTTCTGGCTGACATCGTGCCCTTCGGTGCCGGCGCGGAAGCGCTCAGCGTGCCTTTCGTAGTAGGCGAGGGTCCGCGCAGCGATGTCTTTCGGGTCTGTGGGGTCCTGGGCCATGGGGTTCATCGTAGGCGAATCCGGGAAGCGTGGGCGTAGTACCCTGTGGGCTGCAAAACCGATCAATCTGATTGAGGAACGCGCATGAGCAAAGCGATGTACACCCACTCCGTCCCTGTATTCAAACAGATGCTGACTGCCCTGAAAGCGATTCTGGCGCAGGCCGATGCGCAGGCGGCTGCCAAGTCCATGGACCCTGACGCCTACTTGCAGGCACGGCTGTATCCGGACATGTTTCCGCTCGTCAAACAGGTGCAGATTGCTGCGGATTTTGCGCGTGGGGTGTCGGCGCGGCTGGCGGGCGTTGAGGTGCCCAGCTACGAAGGGAAAGAGAGGAGCTTTGCCGATCTTGACGGACTGTTGACACGAACGTTGGCGTTCCTGGATGGCGTCCCGGCGTCAGGATTTGAAGGGAGCGAAGCGAAGGAAATCGTGCTGCGGCCCGGCACGCCAAAGGAAAAGAAAATGACTGGCGAGGCGTATCTCGCGAGCTACGGCCTGCCGCAGTTCTTCTTTCATGTCACTATCGCGTACGCCATTTTGCGCCACAACGGAATGGCGATCGGGAAGCGGGACTATATTGGGCCGAATCCATAGAGACCGAATGACCCGAACGCCGTGCTTGTTCCGCACACAACAAAATTGGGGGCTCCATGCTTGGGTCATTCTTCTTAACGGCATCACTGACTGGTCTGGTGCTGGTCTCTGATAGCGGCAATGGCTTGGCTACGGGAGGACCCGAGAAAGGCTTTACCGGCCACTATCACGTTCGCTACTACGATGAGCAGGGGAAGTTTTCGGATGAATATGACCTGGTCATCAATAAGGCAGGGGCCTTCTATAACGCGTCGTGGATCACCAACGGCAAGGTCAGTGCAGGTGGCGTTGGTATGGAAGTCGAAGGCGGCTTGGCGATCGGATGGCGCAGAATCGCCGACTAACTGGCACGCGAAAGCTGCTGCTCTTTTGCTCAACCCGGGAGCGGCCCTTCGTGACCAACGCGTCCTGACCGTGAAACAGATGCGAAGTGAGGAGGGCACCCAGCCCGCTGCCGGGTGCCCGCATGAGTCGAGCCCTAGGGAAGCTTGTACTCACCGCTCCAGTCAGACCAGCCCGCGCCCGTGTCACCGATGAAGTTGCCCTGAAACGTTTGCTCGCCGCTGATACCTTTGTATTTGCCGGTGCCTCCGACAAAACTTTCAGTGCCTGGACAAGTGGGCATCGCACCCGCGCATTTCCACTCGACGAAGACCTGGTCGCCATCCGCGTCCGTGACCACGCACGTCCCGTTCGCGCTGGCATGTCCTTTATTGACGTCGTTAAAGAGAGTGCAATCGACTCGGGCTTTATGCAGGAAGCCTTTGCCCTCGTTATTGAACATGACCCCGGGCACCATGCCTGCATAGACCACCCTGTCTGGTCCCAGCTTCTGTACTTGCCCGGTGAAGGTCCAGCCGTAGTGGCCGGAGTATTTTCCGCTCTTGGGCAGGTCGGCCGCGGAGACCAGTAGACTCAGACACATCGCGGCGACTGCCAATGCGCACACGCTGGAAATATTGCGATTCATAGTGGGCCCTTCTGGTTAGTAGTTATCTGGACACGCCGACGGTCCAATCCTACGCCGAATGGGCGGAGCGAAGCGCGCTCTATTGATCGCCCAAAGGTCGCTGCGAGGATGCGACCTCGACCGGCGCTTGTAGGCGCTGATCAGCGGGCGCATAGTCCCCGATCGACTATCGAAATGACCAAAACAATCAGCGGAGATCAATCATGAGAAAAATGGTGACAATGGCTCTACTCGGCACATTGTTCCTGGGCACGAGCGCGTTCGCGGCCGATGCCGTCGCCGGGACCTGGAAGCTCAACGTTGCAATGTCCAAGTTCAGCGGCACGGCCCCGAAGAGCGGCACGCGCGTGTACATGGAGGCTGCGGATGGCATGGCTCTCGATCAGAAGATGGTCGGCGCCGACGGCAAGGAAAGGGCCATGCATGTGAAATACACGTACGACGGCAAGGACTATCCAGCCACCGGCAATCCCGACGCCGACACAGTTGCCGCCACGGTGGTCGACGCTCACACCGCCAATTTCACACTCAAGATGGGCGGGAAAGTGGCCGGAACCGTGCAGCGGGTTGTATCGGCGGACGGCAAGACGCTGACCGTCCACAACAAGGGTACGCACCCCGACGGCAAGGCGTACGACGATACGCTGGTCTTTGACAGGCAATAAGCAATAACCAGAGCAAATTGGACTTGCGCGGGGACATCAGCAGGCGCCTCAAAAAGCGGCCTGCTTCCCCGCACAAGCCGCTCATGTCTGATGCGGCCCCAGGTGATGCGCGGAGCATTGATGTCAAGTACGGCCTTGAACCAGTGCTCGATCTCGGTTCACCGGTGGATGACGGCGGCGCCTCAAACAGTCTGCAATCCCATACGGTGCAGTGCCCGTACTGCGGGGAGAGCTTCGACGCTCAACTCGACCTCACTGCCGGCTCCGCATCCTATGTCGAGGACTGCCAGATCTGCTGCCAACCGATCGAGTTCAACCTCGAAGTCGACAGTGCTGGCGACTTTGCGGGGCTTTCGACATTGCGCGGTGACTGAGGTCGGGCGTTCGCTTTCCTGACGGTTGGGGCTTGCCTTCAACCCTGGCGCGCCGCTTCGATGGCAGCGATGTCGATCTTCTTCATCTCCATCATCGCCTCGAACGCGCCGCCTCCAGGTCGGAGCCGTCGTACCACAATCAGATCGTGTTCTTGCTCATCGTCATCACGGGAAGGCCGCTGCCAGGGCCTGAATGTCCTGCGGCGTCAGTGCCAACGACAGCGCTACGGCGTTCTCCCTGGTGTGCTCAGGCGACCCGGATTCGGGAATGGCAATGACATTTCCGCTGCGGATGACCCAGGCCAGCGCCACGGCTGCCGCCGAGCAGCCATGCGCAGCGCCGATCTGCATCAGTGTGGGGTTACTGATCACGAGGTGGTGGTCGCCACCGAGCGGAGAGTAGGCCATCACGGGCATGCTGTGCTGAGCGCACCAGGGCAGTAGGTCACGTTCAATGCCACGGTCGTTGAGACTGAAAGACACCTGGTTGGTCGCACAGCGGTGGCCGTCTGGCACGCGCATCAGGTCTTCCATCTGGCCCACGTCGAAGTTGGACACACCCCAGGCACGAATCTTTTTCTCCGCGCGTAGTTTTTCGAACGCCGCGACAATGCCAGGGAAGTGCTTGCTGGGAACCGGCCAATGCAGCAGGTAGAGATCGAGGTGATCGGTGGCCAGGCGGGAGAGGCTCGCCGCGCAGGCCCTGGCGATTCCATCGCCTTCGATTTCATCGCCCTCAACCTTCGACACGAGGTAAATCCTGTCACGCTGAGGGGCAATCACCGGCCCAATGAATTGCTCGGACTGGCCATGGCCGTAATTGCCCGAGGTGTCAATCAAGGTCATGCCAAGCGAAATGCCCATGTTCAGCGCTTCTGTTTCAACGGCGACCGGATGACGTCCTTGTCCCAGATGCCATCCGCCCTGGCCCAGCGCCGGAACGACAGTGCCATCTGGAAACTTCACCGTGCGCCGTGCGAGCTCTGGTGCAGGTTGATCCGCAGCAGCGATGTTACTGATGATCGGCAGCGTCAGGGCGAACGCCGCGCAACCCGCGTTGAATTCACGCCGACTAAGTAGATGCTTGTTCATGGACTGATCTCCTGTGCTCCGTCAACGTTGGATTGGCTCTCGTAGCGCCTGCCGAGCAGGTAGGCGATCGGAAACCAGACTGCGGAAATAATCACCCCAAAGATGGCCAGCCCGGCGACGCCGTACGGCAGGATGGCCGCGCTCACCCAGGCCGAACTGAAATCCCCGAACCGGTATACCACGGTGTCGATGACGTTCTTGGCCTTGTAGCGGCTGTCCTGGTCGACCACCGTGAAAAGCATCTCACGGGCCGGCTTGGCGATGGCGTACTCGGCCACGCGCCGCAGGATCTGCATGCCGCCGAGCACCAGCAGCACCGGTGAGAATGCGATCGCCAGAAACGCCAGGATCATGATGACTGGATTGAGCAGCAATCCGGTGCCAACGCCGAAGCGCGCGATCAGACGTCCGGTGCCGAACAACTGGATGAGCAGGGCGCAACTGTTGACCGCCAGGTCGATCAGGCCGTAGGCCTGCGTGCGCGCTTCCTTGCTGCTGAACGCGTGCGTAATCAGCTCGCCGAGCTGGAAGTAAACGATGGTCGAGATCCAGGTCATCAGCAGCAGGAACAGCGCCAGCAGCAAAAGGTACGGCGAACGCAGCAACAACCGGAAGCCATCGAACGGGTTGCCAGGCAGCCGCTGCGAGAGGCTCGTGCGTTGCACCTCGCCACCGGTCGCAAGCAGCCGCTCTTTNNCGCTCTTTTTCTCGTGCCAGCATGCGCACCAGTACGGCCGTTATGGCAAAGCCTGCGGCGCAGATCAGCAGCAGATTGTTGTTGCCGATGCGGGTGGCCAGTAGCGTGGCGGCCGCTGGACCTGCGATGCCACCCAGTGTGCCGCCGGCCGCGATAAAGCCGAACAGGCGCTTGGCCTGGGTGCGCGAATAGATATCCGCCATGAAGCTCCAGAACACGGAGATGATCAGCAGATTGAAGGTGCTCACCCAGACGTAAAAACTGGCCGCGACAGCACGCTCCATGTTCTGACCGCCGGCGAACAGCGCGTAGAAGACGAGCATCGTGACTGCGACGAAGCCGTAGACCCAGGGCAGGAAGCTCGCGAGCCTGAAGCGCGCCATCAGTCCTGAGTACAGCGGCGCGAAAATCAGGCTGGCCAGCAGCGTCGCGGTGAACAGTTCCTGGAGATGGCTTACGCCGTAGACCGTGCCCATGGCATCGCGCACTGGTTTGATCAGCGAGTAGCTGCCGAACAGGAAGAAGAAATACAGCACGCTCAGCGTAACGGCCCGCCACTCGTGTGATTCAACCTGTTTCATGAGCCATTCTCATTTGATTGTGTCCTGCGCAGTCTTTCATATCCCCGGCCCAGCAGGAGCGCGACCCCACCCCAGGCGATCGAGGCGCCGACGCCAAGCGCAACCGTACCACCGAGACCATATCCGATCGAGCGCAGTCCGGCCTGCATCCACGCCGAGCTGACGTCACCAAAGCGGTATACGACTGTATCGATGACATTCTTGGATTTGTACCGGCTTTCCTGATCGACCACGGTAAAGCATATTTCCCGGCTGGGCCGGGAAATGGCGTACTGCGCAACCCGCCGCACTACCTGCAGGGACTGGACCATGAACAACGTGGGTGACAACGCTGTGGCCAGGAAGGCACCGATCATCAACAGTGGATTCAGGATCAGAGCTGCGGTCACGCCAAAGCGTCGCACGTAACGGCCGAGCCCAAAGACCAGGACCGCGGCCGTGCATACGTTCACGACCAGGTCAATGTCAGTAATCGCCACGGTGCGGTCCGCATTGCCGGCAATGGTGCGCGCGACCACATCGGTCTGCATAAAATACGCCACGGTGTTGACCCAGGTCATGAGCAGGATGAAACCAGCCTGGCTGAGCGCATAGCGCGACTTGAGCAACTGTCTGAAGCCGTCAAGTGCATCGCCGGTCAGCGCATGATCGAGGGTGGACTGCTGTGCCTCGCTGTTTTGAACCTGAAGCTGCCGCTTCTCACCTATCAGCATGTGCAACAGTACAATTACCAGCCCTAACCCCGCTGCGGCCACAGCCAGCATGCCACTAAAGCCCAGCTGCCGGATGAGCAGGTGAGTGAGTAACGGGCCGGTGATCGAACCGAGTGCGCCGCCGGCCGCGATCAGCGCGAACAATCGGGTCGCCTGGCTGGCCGAGAACACGTCGACCATCAGGCTCCAGAACACCGAGATCATGAACAGGTTGGTGACGCTGAACCACACATAGAAGCCCGCGTTCAGCCAGCGGTTTCCGGGACTCAGCCCAAACAGCACTTCGAACAGCAGGACGTTGCCGAGCCAGAACCAGAACAGGCCCGGCAGGAGCCGTGTGAGCCTGATGCGCGTCGCCAGCGCCGCATATATTGCTGAAGCGAGAACGGTGCCGATGAACGTTGCGGTGAACAGGTTCGGCAGCCGATCCACACCCAGCACCGTGGCGACTGTGTCGCGTAGCGGACGCAGGATGTAATAGCTTCCCAGCAGCACGAAACTGCAAAGGCACGCCAGCACGACTGCCTTGCGCTCGTCGGGCCTTACCGTGCGTGCATCAGCTGGCGTCGGCATTGCGGCGATTCTCCTGGAGCAGGGAATTATGGCCATCCGCCGACGTCACGGCCACATTTATCAAATCGCTACGGACCTGTGTTAGGCTCGTCCCGACAATAACAACAACTGTGGGGAACCAACTCCATGGACCAGCCTACGACGGACGCGCCACAGCCGAGTGCGGCACCTGCACTGCAACCGCAGCCAATACGATTCACCGGCAGGGGATCGGAATATTTTGGGATCTGGATAGTCAATCTGCTGCTGACCATCATCACGCTTGGCATCTATTCCTCATGGGCCAAGGTGCGGCGCATGCAGTATTTCTACCGGCACACGGAACTGGCCGGATCCACATTCGATTTTCATGGCCGCCCACTCCGGATGTTTTACGGACGCCTGATTGCGCTGGGCATGTTCCTGATTTACAGCTACTCCATACGCCTGAACTCGCTTTTGACAGTGGTGGTACTGGTCCTGTTGGCGCTCGTCATGCCGTGGCTTTTGCGCAATTCCCTGCGCTTCCGGCTGTACAACACCAGTTGGCGTGGCACGCGCTTTCATTTCAAGGGAACGCTCGCGGCGGCCTACCGGGTATTCCTGCTGAATGGCTTTCTGACCATGATCACTCTTTACATCATGGCGCCATTCATGCACCAACGGCTGAAGGCTTATCAGCACGACAACAGCTGGTTCGGGCGCACGCGTTGTTCGTTTCATGCCACGGCAGGCCGATTCTATCTCGTGTATCTGCTGCTGCTGGCAGCCGTCATTGGCTTCTTTGTGGTGATTGGAATGAGCGGGCTTTTTGGCGCGTTAATGTCCATCAACGCGGCGCAGCACGGCGCCAATCGTGTCGACCCGCGCGCATTGATCAAGCTCATGCTTACCGTGTACGGCGTTGCCATACTCATCGGCGTGTCCATCGGGCCGGTGTTTCACGCACTCATCAATAATCTGATCTGGAACAACACCCGGATTGGTGAGCATCGCCTGCAGTGCCGGATGTCGCCTTTCAAGCTTGCCTGGATCACGATCAGCAATCTCGTGCTGCTGGTTGTGACCTTCGGCTTGTTCACGCCCTGGGCTTCAGTGCGGCTGGCGAAATACCAGCTTGAAAGCGCACGAGTGTTGCCGGTCAGCGACCTGCAGGAGTTCGTGGACGCCGATCCGGAGGCCCTTGGCGCCGTAGGGGAAGAGGCGGCCACCGCGTTTGACTTCGACATTTCGCTGTAAATCGATCACAGTGTCAGGATGCTGCGGGCTCAGTATGTAGACGGGCGCTCTACGCGCGTCCGTGACGTAAATCTTTCTGTCGCGGGACGTGATCTGCTCGTCACCGGCGAGGATCTCGAACGCACGGTGCCGCTGGCGACTATTACATTCGATGAGCAGCTTGGAAACGCTCCCCGCCGGGTGCGCTTTTTGGATGGTTCGTTTTGCGAAGTGCGAGATCTCGACGGCCTGCGCGTGCTGATGACGGCCGCGGGTCTGCGTGATGGCTGGGTCGATCGCACGCAAAGGCATTTGCATTGGATTCTGTTGTCGCTCGCCGCCTGCATTGCGCTGATCGTTGCAGCCTATCGCTGGGGCTTGCCCTGGGCGGCAGAAGTGATGGCGCAGCGCCTGCCTTCGGTGCTCAGCCAGGTGCTGACTGTGCAGACCATGAAGGCTCTGGATGGCGGACTGCTGCTGCCGAGCAAACTGGATGCTGCACGACAGGCGACACTGCGTACGCAGTACCAGGCCCTGAGGCTGCCGGACGGCGGCCAGATTCGCTGGCCACTTTTGTTTCGCCGGTCCCCGGCCCTGGGTGCCAATGCGTTCACGTTGCCCGACGGAACCATCGTGCTGCTCGATGACCTCGTGACCCAACTCAACGACGACAAGCAGATCCTGGCTGTGCTTTCACACGAGGCTGGTCACGCGCAGGGACGCCACGGTATGCAACTGCTACTGCGCAGTTCCGCAGTCGGTGCATTCCTGGCATTTTATCTTGGGGACTTCAGCCACCTGCTGGCGGCAGCACCGGCGGCGCTGGTTCAGGCAAAATACTCGCAATCGCTGGAGTGGCAGGCGGACGAATNNTATGTCGCCCGCGTTGCTGGCCGACGCGCTGCAGCAACTGTCCAAGTCGCATCCGGAGACTGCGGGCGTGGCCTACCTTACGACTCACCCGCCCACCGCAGAGCGGATGCGCCGTCTCAAAGAACTGGCACAATTGAAACCACAAACAAGCAATCATGGGATCATGCAATGAATGATGTCCTTAGTCTGTGCGGCGCCACGGGACTGGTCGTCGGACTGGCTGTCTACCTGGTGCAACTTCGCCGGCGGCGAAAGATGAAAATCGAGCTGGAATTGCTGCGCGCAGACGCGGTGAAGTCGGCCGCGCGCATTGAAGAAATGCAGCGCTACGCCAGCGAGCAGGCGCAGCACCTCACGAATGCGTTTGCCGAGCGCGAGGCCCTGCTGGCGGATTCGCGCAGCCTGCGGCAGAAACTGCGGGAGCGTGACAACGAGATAGATGATGTACCGCAGCCCGACTGAGAGTCGGGCGGCCACAAAACGCTACCTGCCCTGGGTCGTCGCCACCGCGCTGTTCATGGAACAGCTCGATTCGACCATCGTAAACACCAGCATTCCAGCCATGGCAGCGAGCCTGGGTGTGACGCCATTGAGCCTGAAGGCGGTGGTTACCAGTTACATTCTCAGTCTCGCCGTATGCATTCCTGTGAGCGGCTGGCTCGCAGAGCGCTATGGGACCCGCCGTGTGTTCCTGTCCGCCGTGGCGCTATTCACGCTGGCTTCAATCGTCTGCGGGCTGTCCGTCAGTTCCGGAATGCTGATTGCCGCGCGCGTGCCTCAGGGCGTGGCCGCGGCGATGATGCTGCCCATTGGCCGCATCGCCATCGTGCGCACATTTCCAAAGGCCGAACTGTTGCGGGCGATGAACTTCGTGATCATTCCAGCGCTCATCGGGCCGCTGCTGGGTCCGACGGTGGGCGGCGTGATTGTCCACTTGCTGACCTGGAGAGATATTTTCTTTGTCAATATTCCAGTCGGGTTGGCGGCGCTATGGTTCGGTGGCCGGCACATGCCCGATTACCGCAATAACGACTGGCAGCCACTGGACCTGTCCGGGTTCCTGCTGTTTGGAACGGGCGCCGCGCTGTTGTCATGGCTGCTGGAGATTTTTGGCGAACACAATCTGAATGGTCCACAGGGCACGGGATTGCTGCTTGCCTCCATGGCTCTGCTGACCGCTTACGGCTGGCATGCCAGGCGCACGCCGTTCCCGCTATTGCAGTTGTCGCTGTTTCGAACCCGCACCTACCGGATAGCGGTGCTCGGCGGGTTTGTGACGCGGCTGGGCGTGGGCGGCATGCCATTGTTGTTGCCCCTGTTGTTCCAGCTCGGTCTGGGTTTGCCCGCCTGGCAATCGGGACTGCTGATGATGCCGATGGCGGTGGGTGCCATGGGAATGAAAGTGCTGTCAACTTCGCTGTTGCGGCGCTTTGGGTATCGTCAGGTCCTGATCCTCAACACCGTGCTGATCGGCGCCACCATTGCCAGCTATTTCTTCGTGGGGCCGGAAACTTCCCCCGGCGCCATCGTGCTGGTGGGCCTGATGCTGGGTCTGGTCAATTCCCTGCAGTTTTCCAGCATGAACTCGATGGCTTACGCCGACATCGACGAAGCCGACACCGCCAGGGCCAGCGCGCTCGCCAGCACGATGCAGCAGATGTCGATGAGTTTTGGGCTCGCCTGCGCTTCACTGGTCACGGCTTTTTTCCTGAACAAACTCCCTCAAACGAGTCATGAGATCGTGACCCGCGCGCTGCATCACGCCTTTCTGACGCTCGCTGTGCTGACCGCACTGTCGTCTCTGTCATTCTGGGCGCTGCGCCCGCGTGACGGGGAAAGCGTCAGCCGCGGCGGGCATGCAATAGTTTGATCCAAGCGTGCTAGCGGCACATTGCTTCGAGTTCTTTATATGGCTTGGTGTTGTCCGGGATAGTCAGGTGTTTCTTTTCCACCATCAGTTCCAGATGAGTGCCGCCGCTCGGCTCGCCAACATCCGGATCATCCCGGTACGCAGGATCTGCTATCGCATCGGGCAGACTGATGAACTTCACGCCCCTGGAGCGGTAAAACGCCAGCAGCTCTGGCAGCATCCGGGCATCGAACGCGCCGATGTGCATGAGCAGTACGTATTTCACATCGCGCCCGTAAACCATGTGTGAGAGCTCGCGAAACAGGGTGTAGTACTGGCCCGCCACGGCCAGATAGCTGTCGTGCAACTTCTGGATGGACGCCTCATCGTGCTTCGCCACACAGCGCGCATAGGGTTCGTTCCAGAGGTAATCCTCGAAATCCATATTGGTTTCGGCAATCCTGTACCCGTGTGCTGAAAGCCACGCCCGGGCAGCGCGCCGCTTCTCGAGCGTGGCGCCCTCATGCAGGTACGGGTAGCGAAACCAATGCCAATCCTCATGGCCCATGAGTTGACCCAGCAACGGCTCATTCCCGCTGACGTCCGCCTCGAACTGCGCTGTCGATTCAAGATCGATGTCCTGATGCATCCAGGTATGGTTTCCCAGCGGTTGGCCGGCAGCGCGCCACGCTGCCAGGACCGCGGGCGAATCCTTGGCTTCGCGGCCGCGACCTCCGTTGATAAATCCATAGGTGGGCGGCAGCTGCTCCCGGTGCAGCGTCTCGAGAATGGAATGGGCAATCTCGAGTCGCGTCATGCCGGCGGGCAACGCTCCATGAGATGGCAGATCGTCAAACGTGACGGCCATCTCCTGGCTTCGCGCGCGTCCGGCGGAGAACGCCAGCAGTACGAGCAGGGCGCATCCGGATAATTTGTTCATCGTTTGCTGGCCAGGTTCTGCAAAAAGTGCTTGCAGCCCAATGGTAGCTGCCTGGCGTAACTCTCGCGAGCTGCGAATGGTTGATCGCCTCGGGGCAAATGCAATACTTTGTCCCCCATGAAACCTCTGATTGTTGCCGCCGGTATTGCCTGGGTAATCGTCTGTGCGAATGCTCGCGCCGACTCCTGGGAGCCTTCGTCAGGACATACTCAGCTGCCGATCTGGCCGCGAGGCGCTCCGTTAGCGATGGATGTGGCAAATCGTTCCGCGGCTGGAAAGCCGTCGGTCGGTTCGGACACGGTGTTGATTCCCACGATGACCGTGTACGCCCCCGGCGAGCGCAACACCGGAGTTGCGGTTGTCGTCTTTCCGGGTGGTGGGTATCAGACACTGGCCATGGGTCTTGAGGGCACGGAGGTCTGCGATTGGCTGAATTCAAAAGGCATCACCTGCGTGCTGCTGAAATACCGGGTGCCTGGCGTGGATCGGTATCCGAAGTCTGGCGCGTATCCAAATTCTCCTGCGGCGCTCGAAGATGCGCAACGAACCATGGGTCTGGTGCGGCTTCACGCCGCGGAGTGGCGCATCGACCCGCACAAGATTGGCGTGCTTGGATTTTCGGCAGGCGGTCACCTGGTGGCGGCCGTCAGCACGAACTACAAACGTCGTTTGTATGCGCCGGTCGATGCGGCTGACAAGGAGAGCTGCCGCCCGGACTTTGCCGTGGCGCTGTATCCGGGACACATGCTGGAGCACACCACTCGCGATCACCAACTCAATCCCTTCGTGCCTGTGACCAGGGATACGCCACCGACGATGCTGGTGCAGGCGGCGGATGATCCTGTCGACAACGTGGCGAACTCACTGGTCTATTTTGAAGCCCTGCAGGCGGCTGGCGTTCCCGTCGAGATGCACCTGTTTGCGCACGGCGGACACGCGTTTGGGCTGCGCCACACTGCATTTCCAATTACTGAGTGGCCGCTGTTGGTCGAGAGGTGGCTGGTAACGATAGGGATGCTCTAGATGGCGCGCGCGCAGTTGACATAGTGGGGCGCCAGGAGGCCCATTATGTGGCCTTTGTTGCCATGAGGCTTGGCGGTCCCCGCAACACGCATTTCGGCCACCGCAGCGCCTCGTTTGAATGCTAAAGTTTGGCCGACCGGCAACCTTACTCCGCCGGTGCATGCGCGGACGAACAATAGTGATATCTCCCGAATGGCCGCTCGGCTTGGTATAGCAGTACTGGTCGGACTGAGCGCTCAAGCGCACTGTGCCGATGTGCCCATAGAGAAGTCCAGGTTGGCCACAATTGGCCTGGGTAAGTCGGTGTTCGAGACGCAGTGGGTTGCTGCCGGAACGCCCGGTGTTGCAGGCCGCGTCGGAGTAGGCCCGCTTTTTAACGCGTCCTCCTGCAATACTTGCCACGATGGCGGCCAGGGCGCGCGCGGGCCCGTGGGCAATGGCCTGGCGCCGAGCGCGCTGGTGATCCAGCTCGAATCACCGGCGACAAGCGGATCAGCAGAAGTTGCGGGCGACCCAGTATACGGACGGGTCTTCAACACATCGGCCGTTGAGGGCATTCAGGCCGAGGGCGCGGTTACGATCCAGTACAGTGAAGTGACCGGGTACTACTATCCATTCGGCGGGCAATGGAGTTTGCGCGTACCGCGCTATCAGCTGAGCGGATTGAGCCGCGGCCCGTTGGCGCCTCGCACGGTGATCAAGCCCCGCCTGGCGCCCGCGCTGTATGGCGTTGGACTGCTCGAGGCCATTCCGGATGCCGCAATTGCTGACGGCGAAGGCACGCAGTCTGACGGCCAGGTGTCCGGAGCGCTCGCCTGGCATTCGCGTCAGGGCACGCGTTTGCTCGGACGTTTCGGATGGCAAGACGGAGCGGTATCGATTCGCGACCAGACAGCCAACGCGTTTGCACGGGAGATGGGTCTGACGTCCAACGAACTCTCCAGCGATGATTGCACGTCTGCTGAAGCGGATTGCCGGAGAAAATCCGATGGCGGGACGCCCGAGGTGTCTGCGGATTTACTCGACGCAGTCGTAGTTTATGTTCGCACGCTCGATGTGCCGGAATCACCGACGCACGCGCAGAAGAACTCTTCGGGGCCCGGGTTGTTCAGGGACACTGGCTGCTCCGCATGTCATCGACCCACCATGCCCGTGGAACTGCGCGAAGCCGGTAGCGTGAGCAAGCCGGCGCTCATTGCCCCTTACACGGACTTGCGCCTCCACGATCTTGGCATGGACATGGCGGACCAGACCGCGTCCGGGAAAAAAGTTATCAGCCGGTGGAGAACGGCACCGCTGTGGGGCCTGGGAAGTCGCCTGGAGAAGGAAAAGCACCCCACGTTCCTGCATGACGGGCGCGCGCGATCCGTCGAGGAGGCAATCCTATGGCACGGTGGCGAAGCCTCTTACGCGAAGCGCAAGTTCGCGAATCTCGGGCCACGGGCCCGCGACACACTTCTGGGCTGGATTGCAACGCTATGACGCGGGTCATGGTCACCCTGACCAATCCGGATCAACCTCTGGCAGGCTCATATGTTCCATCCACGTTTTATCGACGCAACGCATTGGGGTTCATTGGCATGACTACTATTGCAAGGCGCCGATCCACATCGGCGATCCTGGTGGGGTTGCTGTGCGCAGTCGCGGCTTTCGCCGATGAAGCGGACAGTTATAACCATGTTCACACCGACAGCCACCCGTCCAGCGAATTTGTGCTGTTTGCCAGCGCCGAGGCGCACAGTTTCAGTACGCCGGCGTCGGCCAATCAGCTCAACGAAGACGCCAATGCCATTGGCGATGCCGTCTTCGCCATCAACCGGGGTCGATTCCGGTTGTTTGGTGAATATCAGTTGAGCAATCAGGAGCATGACCTGGAGCGCATGCAGGTAGGCATGGAAGTGGTGCCCGATACGGTGGTGTGGATTGGCCGGTTCCATCAACCAGCCAGCGCCTGGAATACCGAACACCACCACGGTCGCTACCTGCAAACAGCCATCACACGCCCGTCAATCGAATTGTGGGAGGACGAGCAGGGGATCATTCCGCAACACATATCCGGACTTCTGGTGGACTCACGGCGACCAATCGGCACCAATGCCGGCATCCAGATCTCAGCGGGCGCCGGGCTGGGCACGGTGGTCGAGAGCACAGGCCTGGCGGAGTTCGATTTGCTCAACCCCCATACGGACGGTCGGCGATTGTCGATCACCGGCCGGATTGCCTATCTGCCGGACTATGTCGGCACGACTATTTTCGGCTTGCTGTTCGCGCACAACGACATGCCCGTCCGGGACGGGCATACCGCCGTGCTGTTGCAGGCCAACGATGTGCGCCAGGATCTCTACGGTGCGTTTGCGGATTGGACTGACGGCCCGTGGCAACTTCACGCGGCGCTCTATGACGTGGCAATGGAATTGCAAAATCCGGGAAGCTCTCGCGCAGAGAGCTTCGTGGCGGGCTACGCGCAGCTGGAGCGCCAGCTCCCGCACCGGTTGACCGCCTACGTGCGCGAAGAGAATTCATCGGACGCAGCTCGCTCCGTTTATGTGCAGGTCAATCATCCGGACTTCCAATTGCGGCGCGCCACACTGGGGTTGAGATGGGATTTCCGGCGACGGCAGGCGGTGACTGCTGAATTTACCCATGGCGACTCGGTGCGCGCGGACCAGGACGCATTCAGGCTGCAATGGAGCGCCGCATTGCCGTGATGGCTCGCCGCTCATTTCGCTGGCTCGCTGTGCTGCTCGGGGCGCTGCTCCTGTATGGCGCCCGACCGGCCATGGCAGCCGATCGCCTGGTGCTGATCGCGAGCATCAATGCCCCGGTGAGCTCGTTGAACTCGCTGGAAATCCAGAAGCTCTTTCTCGGCTTGACAGTGGTCATCAACGGCCTGGATGTACACCCGCTGCGCAATGAATCCGATGAAGCCATGCGCCAGCTCTTCTATCAGGACGTCATCTCGATGTCGGAGTCCACCTACGAGCGCCGACTCCTGGCGCTCACTTTGCAGCAGGGGCGCACGGCTCCACCCGTCTTCCGTGATTCCAGGGCGCTGCTGAATGCCATCGCCGCCGATCCTCACGCCATCAGTTATGCGTGGGCCAGCGAGGTTGCCAGGGATGGGCGTATCAGAATCCTCAAGTTCCTGGGGAGCGAATGAAATCGTCCCTTGCCACGCGCATCGTCATGGTTGTCATGGCGATGCATGCCGTGGTGTTGCCCGTTCTCTATTTCGGCCTCAGTGTCGTGGTCAGCCGCAACCAGATCGATGTGTTCATCCAGCACGTACGCACGCTGTCGCGAAACCTGGCAGAAGAGCTGGAACTGGGAGACGCACTGGAATCACGCCAACGAGTGCTGGATATGCTGGACCTGACCGTACTCAATGCCGATGGGGTATACGCCGAACTGCTGGACAATGGCCAGCCAATTTTCAGCAACCTGAATGACAGGGGCGTCAGCTGGCCGGGCAAACAGGATTTCAGTTTTGGCCAGCGCGGCGACCATATCTATTTTATCGAGATCCCGATTTCACGGCCCGGACACGTCGCCACTTTGCGGCTGGGGTTCGATGAGAATCCGACCAGCGAGCAGATTCAGTTGGCCATGCATCAGACCGTATTGGTGCTGGCAGCCTACCTGTGCATGGCCGTGATCCTGGCAGCGGCCTGGGGGTACCATTTCACGCGGCCGGTCGTGAGACTGCAGCTTGCCTCGCGCAGCATTGCCAAGGGTGACTACGCACACAGCCTGCGCCTCGAGAGCGGAGTACGGGAACTACACGATCTTGGCGGCGATCTGGAAGCCATGCGCAAGGAGCTGGTGGGCGTCAACGAAAAATTGCGAGCGGAGATGATCGAGAACGAACGCGCCGGGGAACGTCACCGCAACCTGGAGAATCGCTTGCGCCACCGGCAAAGACTGGAAACGGTCGGTACCCTCGCAGGTGGCGTCGCGCACGAATTCAACAACGTATTGTTGCCGATCGTGCTGTACGCAGAATTGGCGCTCGCCGAAACTCCGGAGGACAGTTCCGCGCACCAGGATCTGAAAGAGGTGCTGACATCTGCACACAGGGCGAGAGAAGTGGTCAACAAGATTCTCACCTTTTCCAGAGATGCCGGCGCGCCGAAACTCAAGGCGATCGATCTGGAGCCCGTGGTGCGTGAGGCATTGCGACTGTTCAGCGCCCTGATTCCGCCCACCGTGCAGCTGCGTGCAGAAATGCCCGGTCCCTATCCGCTGGTGAAAGCCGACGCCGCGTTGACCATTCAGGTGATCATGAATCTTTGCACCAACGCGTATCACTCGCTGCTGAACGCGGAGGGCATTGTGAGCGTCGACCTGAAGAGCAGCGTGGAACCGGCAAGCCCGGATGGCGACAAGCCGCCCAGAGAATTCGTCGTATTGTCGGTGACCGACAGCGGTGGTGGTATGGATGCGGCGACAGCGGAGCGAATCTTCGAACCCTTTTTCACCACGCGCGAAGTGGGCACCGGTACCGGTCTTGGACTGTCGGTCGTCCACGGTATACTTGAAAGCTTCGGGGCGACGATTACGGTCGACACGGCTGTCGGCCGCGGCACGACCTTCAAAGTGGCGTTCCCCGTCGCCGAAGCGCTCGCGGCAAATGGACTGTCGAGTGAGCCAGTGGCAGGAGTTTCCATATGAAGAGTGTATTGGTTGTCGACGATGAAGCAGCGATCCGCAGCGCGCTGAAGCGCGTGCTGGAGCGGGCCGGTTACACAGTGCGAGTGGCCGCCAGTGGCGCCGAGGGGCTCGAGAGCCTCGAGGCGCAGGTCTCCGACATCGTCATCACCGATATCATCATGCCGACGATGCACGGGGTTGACGCGATAAAAGCCATCGTTGCGAAATACCCGGCAATCCGGATAGTGGCGATTTCAGGCGGCGGCAATTTCGCCAACGCGGACTATCAGCCGCACGCCATCAAGACCGAGGCCTATCTCGCAGTGATGGCTTTCTACATGTTTCACGAGCGCTTGTTNNGCGGTGTTGAACAAGCCGTTCCGTAGTCAGGACGTGCTGCAGGCGGTCGAGGCCGCGATCAGTACATCGGAATAGCTCGGCCACACTGCTAATTCACCGTTAAGCCGGCGGGTGCCGATGCGATGCCGTTGGCCACTACGACCAGCGAGCTGGCGCCGGCTTCCGCATTCAGCGGAACGTCGAACTGCGTGGAAACGAGCGTGCTGCCAGTCGCAACGCCCATGCTGCTGTGGCCGTGTGTGCGCGCGTAGATGACGTGTTTCGATGCCGTATTGGTGATGCGCACAAGCGGGTAGTTGGTGGCCGCGTTGAGTTCGTCGCCAACTGCGGCAGCCTGCGAAAGTCCATTGAACTGCGTACCGGATATGGCATACGTCGAGCCGCGCGTCACGCTAGTCGGCGCGGTCGTGATCGTCGGCGCCCAGGCGGGATCGGTGCTGCCCTGTCCGGCATAGATCTGAGTCACGCCGCCGGTCACGAGCGCTTCGCCGCTCGGCAACGGCAGCACGAAATACGCGATGGCGCCTGCATTGGTGGATAGCGATCCCGTGACGGACAACCTGGTGCCGTCAAATTCGTAGAAGCGGCCGGAGAGTGTGGCGACCAGTACGTGACCAGAGGGCAGCAAGGCAGCGCTTGCGTCTTCGGCATCATCGCCTGCGCCAAAATCGGGACCGACGGAAAATGCGCCGGGATCCGTAGGCGTTGCTCCCTGCGTGTAGATGGCCGTATGTGCGGCGTTGCCGCCAGAGGCGGCGCCGGCAGCAAACACGCGGCCGTCCGGAAGCAGCAGCGCCGGGCCGACTTCGCCCGGCGGGAAGTAGGTGCCTGCCGGCCCTGGTCCGTAGGTGACGCCCCCGACAATCTGGACCGGTGCCGGACCATAGGTCACGCCGCCGGGTGAGTCGGTCGGCGAGGTCAAACCGACCGGGGTATTGCCGTCGCTGTACCACTGCGCAGTGGCCGGGTCGAAATGTTCGGCATGCCGCGGATTGCCGACGTCGATCGTGAACAGGGTGCCGTCGGGCATCAACGTCCAGCCTTCTTCGGCGAAATCATCTGCCTTGCCCGCGGTTGGCACGGCGCTCCAGGTCAGGGTGGACGGGTCCAGTCGCCACATGTCACGGCCGAGCTTGTTTCCCAGGACAAAGCTGCCGTCGGGCATCACGACAGATGTCACATCGCCGATGTAGTCGATGCCGGGAGGTGGAGCGATCATCGTCCAGTGGTCGGCCACCGGGTCGTAGACGGCCGACATGTTGGTCAGGCCGCTGGGCGCGAATGGCAGAGCATATTGGTTCTGGTTGTACTCGCCGCCAACGAACAGGACTCGTCCGTCGGCCAGCACGACGTTCGAACTTGCATAGGGTTCATAGCCTGCCGGCGGACTCGCAAGTCGGCTCCAGGTTCCATGGACGTAGGAGCCATTTGAGTCAGGCGCCAGCCGGTAAAACACGCCGGCGTCGTTGGACGATTGCATCATGACGCTGCCATCGGTCAGCAGCAGGGTCAGTTCGCCCGCTTCTGGCGGCTGGTTGACAAGTGCGGTGAACGGCACGGCACCGCCGCCGCCACCACTGCCACCACCACCGCCACCACCACCGCCACATGCCGACACGATCAGTATCAGGCTGATGAGCAAGCACTTCGAACGCATCATGACCTTGCAGCCTCTGCCTGTGGCCACAGATAGCGCGCGCAGGCGCCGATGACGAACCCGACGATGAACATATGCACCAGGATTGTGGCGTAGAGCATCTGCGGACCGGAAGGTAGTGCGCCGCTGCCTTGTGCGGCCGAAAGCGGCAGCACCACGGTGTACATCACGACCATCACGACGATTCCGTAGCAGGGGCCCAGCAGCCACCAGAACTTTCGCAGGTCGGTGATGCGTTTCGCAGTGAAGATGTAGAACGCTGCCATGATCAGCGTCATCACGAATTCGAGCACGATTCCCAAGCAGGCGGTGTTCCATCCGCCCTGCATGGCCACCGGGCCGAGCACGCCGCGCGCGATCGACTGGAAAATCTGCTGCGGCGCCATGCTGTAGTAGCTGGCGATGTGAATCGAGGCGTAAACCAGATCGGCAGTGCCGGCAATCAGCGCGGCCACGACAATCGCTTTCCAGAGGCTTGCTTCGCGCGTCATTGGCCCTCCCTCCCGTGGCAGACTGGCGCAATGATGGGCACTGCGAGCGGTTGATTACAAGCGGCACCGTACCGTCTAAGATCGGCGCCAGACAAGCAGGATACAAGGGGAGAGGCCGTCATTAACGAGCAGGCAATTCGCTTCGACGACGGGGCTGCGTACGAGCGCTACATGGGCAAGTGGAGTCAGCTGGTGGGGGAAAACTTCCTCAAGTGGCTGGCGCCAAAATCGGGCCTGCGATGGCTCGACGTGGGTTGCGGGAACGGCGCATTCACCGAGATGCTCATCGAGCGTTGTGCGCCTGCGTCGATGGACGGGATCGATCCGGCTGAGGGACAGATCGCCTACGCGCGCTCGCGCCCTGCCTCGAGCATGGCGAAATTCACTCTGGGCGATGCGATGGCGCTGCCGTTTCCCGACGACTCCTTCGATGTGGCGGTCATGCCACTGGTGCTGTTCTTCGTTCCCGACCCGCCCAAGGGCGTGGCCGAAATGGCGCGTGTCGTCTGCCCGGGCGGCGCCGTCACGGCCTATTCGTGGGACATGATCGGGGGCGGATTTCCGTACCAGGCGTTGCAGGCGGAGATGCGTGAGATGAACGCCGTTGTCCGGTCGGCGCCCAACCCAGACGCCTCGCGGATGAAAGTCCTGCGCGAGCTGTGGCTGGGCGCGGGGCTCGAGGCGGTCGAAACGCAAGAGATCACGGTGCAACGGACCTTCGCCGATTTTGATGACTACTGGACCACGATCCTGAAAGGGCCGAGCGTGCGTCCGGGACTTGCCGCCATGACGCCCGACAATCTGGCGAAGCTCAAGTACCAGATGCGAGTGCGGCTTCCGGCCGATGCCAACGGCCAGATCACCTGCAGCGCTCGGGCCAACGCGATCAGGGGCCGCGTACCCGCTGCGAACGCAGCGCCGCCGTAGGCTTCAGGGCAATCCATGCGCATCACCGGTATTGATGTCTATCGCGTCGAGTTGCCGCTCAAGGAAGGCGCGTACAACTGGTCCGGCGGCAAATCGGTGTCGGTTTTCGACAGCACCATTGTCCGGGTCGAGACGGACGCCGGTGTCGTCGGCCACGGCGAATCATGCCCGCTTGGCCCTGCGTACCTGCCTTCTTATGCCGGTGGCGTGCGCGCGGGGCTCGCGGAACTCGCGCCGCAGCTGCTCGGCGCGGATCCGACGCAGCTTGGGTCCTTCAATCAACTCATGGATGCGCGGCTCAAGGGCCATCCGTACGTGAAATCGGCGCTCGACGTTGCCTGCTGGGACATCCTCGGCCAGGCCGCCGGTGTGCCGGTGTGCACGCTGCTCGGCGGTCGATTCGGTGCTGCAGTGACGCTCTACCGCGCGATATCGAAGGACTCGCCGGACAGGATGGCCGCGATGGTGGCGGCGTATCGGGCCGAGGGCTACACGCGATTTCAGCTCAAGGTAGGCGATGACGCCGATCTCGATATCGAGCGCATCCGAGCTGCGTCGGCCAGACTAAAGCCCGGCGACCGCCTGGTCGCGGACGCGAACACCGGGTGGTTGCAGCACGATGCGCTGCGGGTCGTCCGCGGTGTGCGCGACATCGACGTGTACATCGAGCAACCCTGCCTCTCATACGGGGAATGCCTGGCGGTTCGCGCACATTGCGATCATCCTTTCGTGCTGGATGAAGTCATCAACGATGTGCCGAGTCTGCTGCGTGCCGCTGCTGATCGCGCGATGGATGTCGTGAATCTCAAGATCAGCAAGTTCGGCGGACTCACGAAGACCCGCCTGGCTCGCGATCTGTGCGTCGAGCTGGGTATCGCAATGACGATTGAAGATACCTGGGGCGGAGATATCGTCACGGCCGCGATCGCGCACCTCGCGCACAGCACGCCTGAGGCGCTGCGTTTCACGAGTACGGATTTCAACAGCTACGTAACGGTCAGCACCGCGGATGGAGCGCCGCAACGCGAGCAGGGCCGGATGGCGGCTGCGTCGACGCCGGGCCTCGGCGTGCGTCCGCGCGCCGCTGTGCTGGGCACGCCGGTACTGTCATTCCGATGACCATGAATCTCGCACCCATTCTGCTGCTCGCCGCACTGGGCGCGCTCGCGGTCTGGTTTGGCCTGCGCTGGTGGCTCATCGAGCGCGCACGTCGCGCGGCGGGGCAGAGCGATACGCGCCGTCCGAGTCTCGACGATTGTGCGGCCGGATTCGTCACCAATTTCTTCGATGCGCTCGGTATCGGCAATTTCGCGCCGACCACGGCGTACTTCAAGTTGCGCGGACGCATCGCGGACGAAAACATTCCGGGCACGTTGAATGTCGGTCACTCGCCGCCGGTTGTGGTCGAGGCATTCATCTTCATTTCAGCAGTCGCCGTCGATCCGGTCACGCTGGTCACGATGATCGGCGCGGCGGCGCTCGGCGCCTGGTCGGGAGTCGGAGTCGTGGCGCGGCTCCCGCGGCGGGCGATCCAGGTCGGCATGGGCGTGGCGCTGCTGGTGGCGGCGGCTTTGTTCGTGGCCAAGAACACCGGTGTGCTGCCCGGCGGCGGCGACGCGCTCGGCTTGCACGGCGGCGTATTGCTCTTCGCGGTCGCCGTCAGCTACGTATTGGGCGCATTGATGATGCTCGGCATTGGCCTGTATGCGCCTTGTCTCATCATGGTGAGCCTGCTGGGCATGAATCCGCTCGCCGCGTTTCCGATCATGATGGGATCCTGCGCTTTTCTGATGCCGATCGGTGGTGAGCGCTTCGTGCGCGCGGGGCGCTACGACAGGAGCGCAGCGCTCGCGTTGACCATCGGTGGCATTCCGGGCGTGCTGATCGCAGCGCTTATCGTGAAATCACTGCCGCTGGTGTGGCTGCGCTGGCTGGTGGTGGTCGTCGTCCTGTATGCATCCATGCAGATGCTTCGCTCGGCCGCTCGTGAGCGCACAAGCGCGGCGGCACGCACTTAGATCAGGGCTTCTAAATCAGCGCTTGGCGGGCGTAGCAGTACTCGGCGCTTTGTTCGCGGCAATGTAATCGTCGATCTGGCGCTCAAGTACCGGCAGCGGCACGCTGCCGTTGTCCAGCACCGCGTCGTGGAAAGTGCGCACATCGAAGCGATCGCCGAGCGCCGCCTTCGCCCTGGCGCGCAGTTCCAGGATCTTCAGCTCACCCATCTTGTATGCCAGCGCCTGGCCGGGCCAGGCGATGTAGCGATCGGTCTCGGTGCGCACTTCCTGCATGGACAGCGCCGTGTGTTCGGCCAGGTACTGCTGCGCTTGTTCGCGCGTCCAGCCCATCGAGTGCATGCCGGTGTCGACCACCAGACGGCAGGCGCGCCACATCTCATAGGAAAGCCGCCCGAAATGATCGTAGGGCGTCTTGTACATGCCCATTTCTTCGCCGAGCTTCTCGGAGTAGAGGCCCCAGCCTTCGCCGAACGCGTGCGAGTAAAAATCCCGCCGGAACGGCGGCACATCGTCGAGCTCGCGTGCCAGCGAGCCTTGCAGGTGGTGACCGGGAACCGCTTCGTGCAGCGCCAGGGATGTCAGGGAGTACAGCGGCCGTTTGTCGAGAGCGTAGGTATTGACCCAGAACTCTCCGCCGGTCAGGCCGCCGATTGGTGGCGGGTTGTAGCGGCCGCCGGTGTAGTTGGGCGCCAGCTCCGCCGGCACCGGCTGCACGCTGTAGGTCATGCGCGGAAGTTTCCCGAAATACCCGGGCAGCAGGCCATCGATCTGCTTGGCGATGAAGGAGGCATCCTTCAGCAGTTCCTCAGGCGTGAGCGCATAGAACTGCGGATCCGTGCGCAGGAACTGCAGGAAGGCCGGGAAATCGCCCTTGAAGCCGGTCTGACGCATGACGGCATCCATCTCCGAGCCGATGCGCGCCACTTCCTTCAGGCCGAGCTCGTGCACTTCTGCGGGCGTCACATCCAGGTTTGTAAAGAACCTCACCAATGCGGCGTAGTAGGCCTGGCCCTGTGGCAAGTCGCCGGCGCCGAGAGTCTGGCGCGCGTGCGGCTGATATTCGTCGACGAAGAATGTGAGCAGATGTTGATAGGCGGGAATCGCCGCATCGCGGATGGCCGCAAGCCCGGCCGCGGTGAGCTCTGCGCGCCGCGCGGACGGAATCGCATCCGGCATGTGCGTGAAGGGCTCGTAGAACGGCGTCTGCTCGGGCGAGGTGTATTGCTGGCCCTCAATAATCTTGATGATGCCCGGCAGAATCACCGCCGGCAGCGTGAAGCCCGTTTTCAGGCCCACACGCATGTTGGCCTGCTGCTGCTCGAAATACGCAGGGATGCCCTTAAGGCGCGCGATGTAATTCTCGTAGTCGCGCGGCGTTGTCATCGCGATGCCGGCGGCCATGCGCATCACTTCGATGTGAAATCCTTCATCGGCGGTGAGTGGGATGCGCCACTCCTGGTAGGGGTCGAGCGCCACGCGATGATGGATCACGAAATTGAAGATGTCGTAGTTGCTGCGGTTGGCCGGCGTGAGCGCCTTGCGGTCAATCGCGGCCAGACGACGGGCGAAAACCTGGTTCTGCGCGTCCTGGCGCGCCAGATCGGCCGGCGTCACCGAGGGCAGACGATCGTCGTATTCGCGAACCCCGGCCTGGGTGGCATAGAGGGGGTCAGCGCGCATCCGGTCGGACCATTCTTCGGCGATAAGTACGCGCAGCGTGTGGTCGGCCGAGGTGGATGTTACCGCTGGCGTTGCCGCGGAGCTGGCAGCGGCGGCGTACATCATCGCGAACGCGATGGGCAGGATTCGGGTGTTCATGGCTGCGAATGATATCCGCTGTATGATGCGAAGGCACCCCTCTCTGGCTGTTGGAAAAGAAGCATATGAGCAAGGTCGTCTGGGGCATTCTCAGTACCGCGAACATCGGCATCAAGCGCGTGATCCCGGCGATCCAGGCGGGACACCGTGGAATGATCGCGGCGATCGCATCGCGGGACGCTGGCAAGGCGGCCGCGATGGCCGCGCGCTGCGGTATCCCGCGCAGCTACGGCTCCTATGAGGCCTTGCTGGCAGACCCCGAAATCGAGGCTATTTACAACCCGCTGCCCAATCATCTGCATGTCGAGTGGACCGTGAAGGCGCTGGACGCCGGCAAGCATGTGCTGTGCGAGAAACCCATCGCGCTCAATGCGGCCGAGGCACAGGCCATGGTCGTCGCGCGAGATCGCAGCGGCAAGCAGGTCATCGAAGCGTTCATGGTGCGCCATCATCCGCAATGGCAGCGGGTGCGCGCACTGGTGCGCGAGGGACGCATCGGCACGGTGCGCACGCTGCAATCCGCGTTCACGTTTCCGATGCGCGATCCCAACAACGTGCGCAATCGCCTCGAATACGGTGGCGGGGCGCTGTACGACGTTGGCTGTTATCCCATTGTCACGGCGCGCTATGTGTTCGGGGCGGAACCTGAGCGGGCCATCGCGCTGGTGAACCGGGATAGCGAACGCGGCGTCGACCAGGTGACGAGCGGTATGCTGGCCTTTCCGGGTGGCGGGCAACTCGTGTTCAGCAGCGCGCTGCAGCTGGCGCTCTATCAAAGAGTGGTGATCCTCGGCACTGAGGGTCGCATCGAAGTGCCAGTTCCGTTCACGCCCCCAAAGGAGCAGGGCACGCGGATCATCATCGATACCGGCGCCAGCCTGGATGGGAGTTCCGCGGTCGTCGAGCAGTTCGAACCTGTCGATCAGTACCTGCTGCAATGCGACCTCGCCGCCGCCGCATTTCGCGGCGAGGCGACGCAGGAGTTCCCGATCGAAGATGCGATTGCGAATATGCGCGTCATTGACGCGCTGTACCGGTCCGCGGAGTCGGGGCACTGGGAGCAGCCATGAGCAGCGCGCGCAAGTTGCCGCTGTGGCTGATGGGAATGACGAATGCGCCGTTCGGCATGTACGGCGGGATCCTCGTGATCTCGATTCCACAGATGCTGAACTCCCGCCATGTGCCCGAAGCCATAATCGCTGCGTTCACGGCGATCACGGTCTCGCCCGGCATGTGGTCCATCGTGGCGAGTCCGATGCTGGATGTCCGTTTCAGCCGACGCTGGTACTCCGTCGTGACCGTGACAGTGGCGGCGGTGCTGCTGTTGGCGGCGCTGCTCAACCTGGACAACGTCGGACTGGCCGAACTGTTGCTCGTCACGGGCTTCTTCGCTGCAAACCTGTACCAGAGCGCGCTCGGCGGGTGGCTATCCAGCGTCATCGAGCCTGAAGAGCGCGGCAAACTCAGCGCCTGGCTGACCATTGCCAACATCAGCGGCGGCGGGGCCATGGCAGTCGCGGCTGGTGAAATTGCCTCGCGCTGCACGGTGGCCGTGACTGCATTGACGCTCGGTGCGGTGCTGTTGCTGCCGATTGTTGTGTTTCCGTGGATTCAGGCGCCGGGGCCCGACCGGCGGCTGGCGAGCGAAAGTTTTGGCCAGTTTTTCAAAGAGGTCGCAGGCATTCTAAAACGCCGTGAAGTGCTGCTATCACTGCTGATGTTCGTGACGCCGGCGGCTTCATTCTCTCTCGTGAATCTGCTGGCGGGACTCGGTAGTGATTTCCACGCGTCCATGCGCTTCGTAGGTGCGATCGGTGGCACGGGCGTGCTGGTCGCCGGCATTGCTGGATGCCTGCTGTTCCGGCTGATCGATCACCTGATGCCCTTGCGCTACCTGTACCTGACGATCGGAGTCGTGGGCGCTGTCTTTACGTTGGCGCTGATGTTACTGCCCATGACACCGCTGGCGTTCGCGGTGTCGCTGATCGGCGAGAACGTGTTTCAATCCGCCGCGATCACCGCCGCGATCGCGATCTCGTTCGACACGATCGGTCAGCGCAATCCGCTGGCAGCGACGACCTTCTGCCTGATGGTGTCGGTGATGAATATTCCGAACACCTACATGATCGTGGTCGATGGCTGGGGCCATGCCTGGAATGGAGTTGGCGGAAGCCTTGCAGTAGACGCGATCGCGAGTCTTTTGGCCTGCTCGTTACTGGCCGTTGCGCTGTTGCGGTTGGCGAGGACGACGCCAGCGCGCAGCAGATAGCCGAAGACCCGTGCGCTCAGTGCTGCACGGGATTGAATCCCTGGCGCTTCAGCAATGCGACCAGGCCGTCTTCGCCGATCAGGTGCATGGCGCCGACGATGACCATGTCGTCGTGGTCGTCGTCGAGCAGCGCCTTGATGCGCGGCAGCCACTTGCGATTCCGTTCGCTCGTGAGCTGGTGCATCAGCTCTGGTGAATCGGCCGACTCCTGCCGGAACAGCCGTTCGAGTTCCTGCACGTCGCCGCGTTTCCACGCACGAATCACGGCCGCGGGGTCGCTGTCGGCCGTATCCAGGTCGCGCAATGTGAAGCGCAGGAACTTGACCTGTTCGTCGAGCGTGAGGCGGGCAAAGTAACCCATCTGCTCCGCCGCCGTCTCGAGCGCGATGATCGGTTTGTGATCGGCCGCGGCGCTCTGCGTCAGTTGCATGNNCCGGCGCTGGCCTCATACCCCTCGTGGATGAGCGTGAGCTGTTCGAGCAGAATCGCGGCAAACCAGGGCTGGAAGCGCTCGCTGGTCGCCGCATCCAGGCCGACAGTCTTCGCATGGGTGAGAAACCTGGCGTACAGATCGGGACCCAGCACTTCGCTCAAAGTCTTGCCCTCGGGCAGCACGACCGCCGTGAATTCGGGCCCCGTGAGCGCATCGGCATCCGCTGCACCGAGATCCAGTTCCATGACCAGGGATTGCGATCGCCGGTACGCCTCCAGCACTTCCGCTGGCAGCGCGCCATCGGCGGCCTTCAGCATGTGGACGGATCCGAGCAGGTAAACCGTGTTGTGGGCTCCCTTGACCTCCCAGAAGATGTGGTGGCCTTCGTCAGCGCGCGCCAGTGCCGGCGCGAGGAGCAGCCACACCGCGGCGGTCAGCCGGGTCAACAATGCGGTGAATCTCCGGATGCGGATGGCACTCAGGATCGCGCGTACCAGGACTTGACACCGGCGTGGTCGCGGACGGCGTTGTGCACGCCGATGAGTTTTGGGTACGCGTCAAATATCGTCGCGGGCACGTGATCCACCTTGCCGCCGTTGAACCAGCGCACTGCTATGTAGAGCTTGAGATCCACGACCTGGATCTTGCTGCCGGCGAAGAACGGCGTGCCGAGGATATTCTTCTCCGCCATCCGCGCCCATTCCGGCAGGTATCCAGCCACCAGCGCTTCGCGCGCAGCCTTTTTTTCCGCACCGCTCAAGCGCAGCGTCGGCGAGACGTTGGCACGCAGGTCTTCGACGTGCTCCATCATGCCCTCGTGGCGCGCGGCCTCGAAATCATCAGTGGGGTGCAGGCCATGGCGGCTGCCGATGAGCACCAGGATGGCATTGGTGTGCGCGATCGGCGGTTTCCCCGGCAGTGCGAGCACCGGCATGGAGCCGTAGGGCGTCCGCTCCTTCATCGCCGGCCAGTCTGCGCTCTTGATGCGCTCATCGTCGAAGTCGATACCGGCCAGGTGCAGGGCGAGGCGGCATTCCTCGCCACGGCTCACGGCCGCGTCGAAGTAGGTCAGTTTTGGCTTGCTCATAGCCCTCAAACATAGCACGTGGGCGAACCACGGATAACCCGAGTGCGCTAAGATCGGCGTGCCAATCCCGGTGCAAATCCTAGAAGGGGCCCGCCCATGAAACGAACTCTACTCGGCCTTGCGTTGTCCATGGCGGCAGCCATGCCGGTGCTGGCGGCACTGCTGGCCGGTTCGATGGCGCCGGAATTCTCGGCGCAGGCGTCGCTGGCTGGCAAGGCCTTTGACTACGTGCTGACCGACGCGCTCAAGAAAGGCCCGGTGGTCGTGTACTTCTATCCGTCGGCTTTCACGGGCGGATGCAACATCGAGGCGCATACTTTTTCGGTGCACAAGGCTGACTTTGACGCGGCCGGCGCGAGCATCATCGGCGTGTCGCTCGACAGCATCGACCGGCTCAATGCTTTTTCGGCGGATCCGCAATACTGCGCGGGCAAGATCGCGGTGGCGTCGGATGCCGACGGCATGATCGCCAAGTCTTATGGCTTGAAGGTGGAGAGCGCGGGCGAGCCCTTCAAGGACACGCGCGGCAACCTGGTGACGCACGGCTTCGCCGAACGAACCACCTTCATTGTCACGGCGGATCACAGGGTCTACGCCATGATTGGCGAGATGGCGCCCGCCGCCCATGTGGAGGCCGCGCTCAAGGCCGTCCGGCAGTTGGCCAAAGCACACGCCAAATAGCCGGCTGCGGTCGCGCCTTTAACGGTGGCTGGCGAACTGCAGGCGGTCTATCGATCGTACAGCCGCGCGGCCTGCGATGAGCGTGTGCTGATGCTCATGGCCGTGAACATCCAGAGCGAGGTCCGCTACGACGGCCTGGAGTTCCAGCTGTACTGCGCGGTGCCGGATGCGCCGTGGGCGCTCGCGCACCTCGGTCAGTACGAACAGGAAAACCGCCCATTGCCGCGCGTGAACGTGGTGCCGCGCCTGTATTCGTATGCATGGGTCGGCGTCATCGTGTATGCGCTGGTGCTGGTGGGCGTGGCCTACGCGATCGCGAGCGGACTGTGGCGGCCCGAGGCATTCGATAATGGCGCGCTGAATGCGGACAGTGTGCAGAACGGGCAGTGGTGGCGTGCATGGACGGCGCTCACACTGCACGTGGATGCGAATCATCTCCTCGCAAACCTGGGCGGCGGCATCTGGTTCGGATACCTGGCGGCGCGCCAGCTCGGCAGCGGCACCGCGTGGTTCCTGATCGTCACCGGTGCGGCGATCGCCAATCTGCTCGAAGCGCTGTTGGGACCCGCATCGCACCACTCGGTCGGCGCCTCGACCGCAGTGTTCACGGCGCTGGGCCTGATGGCGGCGCATTCCTGGCGCATCCGACTGCCGCTGCGCCTGAGCTGGGCGAGGCGGTGGGCGCCGCTGATTGCCGGTACGGTGCTGCTTGGATGGTTAGGCACCGCCGGTGAGCACACGGATGTCGTCGCCCACGCGTTCGGTTTCATCGTGGGCTGCCTGCTCGGCGCCACGGCTGGTCGCATCGCAGTGCAACGGTTCCTGAACCGCGTGCCTCAGTGGCTCGCGGGTGTGGCCGCGCTCGCATCGCTGGTGGTGGCCTGGGCCTTTGCGATGGCGCAATGAGCGTGCGCCGGGCCCGCGGTCTTCTACTTCTTCGGCTTCCTGAACTTCAAAATGAATTGATCGGTCTTGCCGCGGATCGCCGCGTCGAACACCTTCAGGTCGTGCGCGTCGGTCGTGTTGTGCAGCAGGTTACTCTGCGAATCCAGCACGAAGCCAGCCGCCAGCACTTCCTGCCTGACGGTATCGGCGCGAATGCGATGCAGGGTTGAGGTCACATCGTCGGGTGCGTCCGCCGCCGCGTTGTGATCGATGACCAGATAGACGCCGCCGGGCTTGAGCGCGTCGAACACCGATTTGTTGAAAGCCAGCATGTCGATGCCCTGCGCATTCTTGACGTCGTGATAGTTGTCTGACGTCCAAACCAGGTCGGCTCCGGTCGGGAGCTGCAGCGCCCTGATCGGCTGGACCAGAATGCTGAGGTTGCCGTAGCCGCTCTCCGCGACTATTGCCTTGATCGGCAGCGACCGGTCCGGCGTATCGGGCGGGGCATCGGGGCGCAGTGCGGGCACGTAGGCGACCAGATGACCCTTGGGCCCCACGGCCTTGCTCAACAGGCGCGTGAAATAGCCGCCGCCGGGCATCAGCTCGATGACGGTGCTGCGCGGCTTCACGCCCGCGAAGGCCAGCGTTTCAGCGGGCTTTCTTAGTTCATCGCGCTGCGTATCCGCGGCGGGACGCGACTTGTCGGCAACGGCGTCGCGAATCGACGCGGGCACGCTATCGCTGGCAAACACCGGAATCGATGCCGGCAGGGCCAATAGCAGGGCAAGCGCGTAGGCGTGTTTCATGGCAAGTCACCCATTTTCTGAAGTGTATTCGTGGTGGGCAGGTCACGTAGGTTTGTCATTCGACTGCGGTCGCGGCAATTCGTTCAGCCGGAAACTTTGACCCATTCCATCGGTCATTGTTCTGGCTGCCACATGCAGTATCACTGGAGGATCTCCACATGTCTCGATCTACACGAATGATAAGCGCTGCGCTCGCGGCGTTGCCGCTCATTGCTTTCACCGGAGCATTGCAGGCGGAAGGCACCGCGCCGGATGCCGCCACGCCCGCTGCGCCGATGCATTGGCATCACCACGGGATGCACGGACCCGGACCCGCGGGCGAGCCTGGCATGATGAGCGTACTCAGTCAGCTCGACCTGACGCAGGCTCAAAAGGACCAGATCCACGGCATCGTGGCGAGCGAACATGCGCAGATGAAGTCCGAGCGGCAGGGCGAGATCGCCGACCTTCCAGCACTCGGCAATCCTGGTGATCCGCAGCACGCGGCCGCCGTGCAGTCGGCGCAGAAGCGCGCTGCCGACCGCATCCAGCATTGGAACGGCATCGAGCAGCAGGTTTACGGAATCCTGACCCCGGCGCAGCAGGCGCAGCTGCCGAAGCTCCTTACTGCGATGCAGCAGCACATGTCGCAACACCTTGATCCACAGGCCCCGACCGATCATTAATTGTTGAAACGGGCGTCAACGCGCGCGACGGTCGGCCGTTGGACAGGCTGGAATTTGCGATAAATGGGCACGCCGCGATGGATATTCTGCGCCTGACAATCGTGACAACCGGCCTCGCGCTGCTGGGCGGGTGCGTCGGCGAACCACGCGTGGTTCGCGCGCGGCCGGCGCCGATGATGATGGCGCCGATTGCCGATACGCGCGTATTCGTCGCTCCGGCCGCCGGCCAGAGCGAGGCGCAGCTGGACCGCGACCGGTACGAATGTCACGAATGGGCGGTGCGCCAGACCGGCTTTGACCCGAGCCTGCCGCAGGCCGTGCCGCGCGGCGACGTGCGAGTGGTGCCGGCGGCGCCTCCGGGCGCCGGCACGCTGGCTGGCGCTGCCACCGGCGCGATCATCGGTTCCGCGGTATCGCGGCCGCGGGAAGCGGGCGCCGGGGCGCTCATCGGCGCCGTGGCGGGTGCGCTGATCGGCAATTCCGCCGATCAGGCCCGGGCCGCGCAAGCGGACGCGATGCAACGCCAGATCGATGCGTCCGAAGATCGCCGGGCGCGCCGGTTCGAACGCAGCGCCGCCGATTATCGGCGCGCCATCAGTGCCTGCCTGGAAGGGCGCTCATACACGGTCCGGTAACGGGCCAGGAGCAGAGTCGATGCACGCCAGAAACCTGTGTCTTGCCATGGTGGCGATGTCCGCGCTGTGTGCGTTGCCGGTCATTGCGAGCGCGGCGGAACGCGGCGCGCCGCGCCACGGATACGTGCTGGACAATCGCTACCAGCACAATCACTACTACCCGCAGCGCGGCGCCAGTTTTCACGCGATGCCTTCGGGCGGCGCCCGGGTCTATTACCGCGGCTCGCCCTATTTCTACCGTGAAGGTGCATGGTATCGCCCGTGGGGCGGGCGTTTCACGGTTGTGGCGCCGCCTTTCGGCATCGGCATTCGCGTTTTGCCAGCGTTCTGCACCACCCTCTGGTTCGGTGGCGTGCGTTATTACTATGCCGACGACACCTACTACCTCTGGCATCCGGAAACGCAGGAATACATCGTGACCGCGCCGCCGCCTGATGCGGGTGCCACTGTCGATGCGAATGGCACTGTTGATGCGAATGGCACTGTTGATGCNNGCGAATGGCACTGTTGATGCGAACGCCGCGAATCCGGACGTGTACGCGTATCCCAACCGTGGGCAGAACGCCGAACTGCAGGCGAGTGATCGGTATGAATGTCACGACTGGGCCGCGAAACAATCGGGATTCGATCCAACGCAACCGCTCGGCGGTGTGGCGCCTGCCGAGGCTTCGAACAAGCGCGCCGACTACCAGCGCGCAGAGCAGGCCTGCCTCGAGGGCAGGGGTTATACGGTGCGCTGACACCGACAGGACCNNCCCCGCTACCCGGCAGATGACCGGGACGGGCGCGCTCGCGCGCCTTACAATTCAGGCCATGTGCGCTGGCGCTGAATAATGGTCGCAAACGTCCTGCTGTGCTTCGGGTTGATCGCCATTACAGCGGCCTGCGCAGTCGGAGCGCGCCGCTTCGGCGTCCCGCATTCAATCGTGCTGGTGCTGGTTGGACTGGCACTGGCATTCATTCCGGGCCTGCCGCCGGTATCGCTCGAACCGCAGCTGGTGATGCTGCTGTTCCTGCCGCCGTTGCTGTACGCGGCCGGCGTCAGCATGAGCTGGCGCGGATTCTGCGCCGACATCGGCGCGATCTCGGTGCAGGCGATCGGCTGCGTCATCTTCACCACCGTGGCAGTTGCTGCCGTCGCGCATGCGGTACTCGGCATGGCCTGGCCCGTCGGCTTCGTGCTGGGCGCCGTCGTGTCGCCGCCGGACGTGGTCGCGCCGATGGCGATTGCACGGCGCCTGCAGATTCCAAAGCGCATCCTGACGATTCTCGAGGGCGAGGGGCTCGTCAACGATGCCACCGCGCTGATCCTGTTCCGCTTTGCCGTGGTGGCGGTCGCGACCGGGAGCTTCAGCATGCCGGCGGCCAGCGGAAGTTTCGTTGCGATCCTCGTCGGCGAAGTGACTTTCGGCGTCGCCGTCGGCTGGCTGATGCTGCGCGTGCGTCAATGGGCGAATGATCCGGACGTTGAAATCACGCTGGCGCTGCTGACGCCTTTCCTGGCCTTCTGGCCGCCTGAACTGCTGGGCGGTTCCGGTGTGCTCGCAACGGTGTCGTGCGGATTATACGTAAGCGGGCACGGGTCACGGTTGATCGCAGCAGGCACGCGGCTGCAGGGTTTTTTCATCTGGCGCATGGTCGTCTACCTGATCGAGGGCGTGCTGTTCCTGCTGACTGGCTTGCAGGCGCGAACCATTTTCATGAGCCAGGGCGATGCAGGCAGCTCCGGTCTGCTGCTGCATGGTGCGCTGATCACACTGCTGGTGATCCTGATCCGCTTCGTGTGGGTTTACCCGGCCGCGTACCTGGCGCGACTGTTGCCGGGCGCCGCACCGCCCACCTGGCGGGGCACCTTTGCCATCGCGTTCACCGGCATTCGCGGCGTGGTATCGCTCGCCGCGGCCTTGTCGATTCCGTTGACGCTGGCGGACGGGCGGCCCTTTCCCGGGCGCGACACGATTCTCTTCATCACCTTCTGCGTGATTCTGGCAACGCTCCTGGGGCAGGGCGCGATGCTGCCGGCCGTGTATCGCAGGCTCGGACTGGTGGAGCGCGGTCGCCAGGAACAGCGGGCCGAGCAGGCGCGTGAAGTGAAGGCGCGCATCGATGCCGTGCAGGCAACACTGGCCCGGCTCAAGGAACTGTCGACGCGCACGAATGTGGACAGCGACCTGTCCACACCGCTCCAGGTGAGGCACGACGATCGCCTGCGCCGGCTCCGCCGGCACCACGAATCAGCCGGCGAGGATCGCGCGGTGCGTGATGGTGCCGCGCTCGAGCTCGAACTCATCACGGCAGAGCGCGCCCGCATGCACGAGCTGCGGGACAGCGGGGCCTTGAGCGACGAGGCCAGGCGGCGTCTCGAGCGCGAGCTGGATCTCGAGGAAGTGCGCGTGCTGCAGATCGGGCAGGATCCGGCCTAGCTCACACGCTCCGGTCGATGAAATCCGTCAGCTCGAGTTTGCGCAATGCGCCTACTTTCTGCGCCACGACCGAACCGTCCTTGAACAGGATCAGCGTCGGTATGCCGCGCACGCCAAACTTCTGCGCCACGCCTGGCGATTCATCGACGTTGAGTTTGACCACGCGCAGCGACTCGCGCCGCTCCTGCGCGATCTCATCGACGAGCGGACCAATCTGACGGCAGGGACCGCACCATTCCGCCCAGAAATCGACCAGCACGGGCTTGTCGGACTTGAGCACGTCGCGGTCGAAGGCCGCGTCGCTCGTGTGCACGATATCGGGGTGGCTCATGAAGGGCTCCTGGAACGGTTGGTGACCAGGCGACAAATATTGGGGCCATGGGGCGGGATTGCCAATCACTGTTGCATCTGGATACATATCAATGCGTAATAAGACTCACGGTGTGTGAATAACTGATGCAACCCTTCCATCTTGCGATACCGGTGCACGACCTGGGCCAGGCGCGCGCCTTTTATGGTGAATTGCTTAGGTGCGCCGAAGGCCGCAGTTCCGCCGAGTGGGTGGACTTCGATTTCTTCGGTCACCAGCTCGTGGCTCACCTGGATCCCGGCAAGCCGCAGCGTACGCAGCACAACCAGGTCGACAATCACGCGGTGCCAGTGCCGCACTTTGGCATCGTGCTGGAGTGGAGCGCCTGGCAACAACTTGCCGAGCGGTTGCGCGCCGCCGGCGTGGCCTTTGTCATCGAGCCTGGCATCCGTTTCGCCGGGCAGGTGGGGGAGCAGGCGACCATGTTCTTTCACGATCATTCCGGCAACGCGCTTGAATTCAAGGCGTTCAAGGATCCGTCGAGACTGTTCGCGCGCTGAGCGCGGACTGCTTTCATTCCGGCACGCGCATGGCCTGGCTGACCAAATCACGGTTTACCGCGGGCCTGCAGTGCCCGAAGCGCTTGTGGAACGAAGTGCACGATCCGCTCGCGGAGGGCATGCCCGACAGCCTGGCGTTCATGAACGGCCGCGCGGTCGACAAGATTGCGCAAGAATTCGCGGCCGGCGTCCTCATCTCGCGCGAACAGGGCATGCCGGCGGCGATCGCCGAGACCACGCGGCTGCTGCGCAATGGCGCGCCGCCGGTGTTGTACCAGCCTGCATTTCGCGCCCGCGAACTGGCTGTGATTGCCGATGTGCTGCGCATCACCGGCACGCACGCCACGCTGGTTGAGGTCAAGGCTTCAACCAGCGTGAAGCCCGAACACATCGCTGATGTGGGATTCCAGACGCTGGTGCTGCGTCAATGCAAACTTCCGGTTGAGCGCGTGCTGCTGGCGCACGTCGACAACCGCTTCGTGCTCACGCGGCACGGTGACTACGCCGGGCTCATCGCCGAGCAGGACGTGACCAACGAGGTCGAGGAGGCGCTGCCGCAGATTGCGGAGTCAGCCGCAGTGCTGCAACAGGTGATGGCGAGTGGCACACGGCCGGTCGTGCGGATGGGGGCGCAGTGCACGAGTCCCTATGATTGCCCGTTCATCGAGCGCTGCACGCGCGAGCG
>PMNQ01000033.1 GCA_003162555.1 Gammaproteobacteria bacterium
GAGGCAAACTTGGTCAGGCTGTGCAGGTACAGGTCGATCTCATAGCCGCCATGCTGGTGCGGGCCGGCAAAGGTGTTGTCCATCAGCGTCAGTGCGCCGTGCGCGCGCGCCAGACGCGTGATCGCCGTGACGTCGGCGACGCGCAGCATGGGATTGGTCGGACTCTCGAACATCACCAACCGCGTCGGCGTGGTCTTCAGCACGCGCTCGATCCCCGCCAGGTCCGTGATCGACAGCAGCGTGTGTGTGACGCCGAACTTGCCGAGCATGCGCCGGATCAGGTTGCGCGTCGGCGTGTACAGTTCGACGAAGCACAATACGTGGTCGCCCTGCTTCGTCAGCGACAACAGCGCGCTGGACAGCACGCCGACGCCGGAAGCGCATACCAGCGCGTCATCGCGCCCCTGCAGTTGCGCCAGCGTCAGCTCGAGCTGGCGCGCGTTCGGGTTTGAGGAGCGCTGGTAGTTGAAGCCGGGCGAATCGCCGCGCCAGTTGCGCACCGTTTCCTCGACGGTATCGAATTCGAATTTCACGCTCTGGTAGATCGGCGTGACGACCGGGCGGTTGCCGGGCGGGAGTTCCGCCTCTGGCGGGTGATTCAGGCGCGTGAATTTATCCATCAGTCTATTGTAGCTGTACGCCGCGACTGCGCCCACTTGCGCAGCCGCAGCGCGCCCTCGGCGAGCGTCTCGTCGCGCTTCGCGAAGCACAGCCGCAACAGTTTCATCGGCGGCGGTTCGCGATAGAACACGGACAGCGGGATGGTCGCTACGCCGGCTTCATCGATCAGCGCGGCGGCGAGTTCGACATCGCCGCGGGAGTCCAGTCCGGCATAGCTGGCCAGCTGAAAATACGAGCCCGCCGAACGCGGCAGCTGGAATCCTGTGCCCTCGAGCAGCGAGGCGAAGCGATCGCGCTTGGCCTGGAACCAGGCCGGCAGGTCGGCGCCGCAGTCGGGCCGTTCCTGCAGGTACGCGGCGATGGCGTGCTGGAAGCTGGTCGCAATCGTGAAGGTGTTGTACTGGTGGACCTTGCGCAGTTCAGTGGTCAGCGCCGGCGGCGCCACGGCATAGCCCACGCGCAGACCCGTGGCATGCAGCGTCTTGCCAAAGGAGTAGACCGCCACGCTGCGCTCGCGCAATTCCGGGTGCGCCAGCACACTGGCGTGCCGCGCACCGTCGTACACCATGTGCTCATAGACCTCATCGGAGAGCACGCAGCAATCGCGCCCGCGCAGGAGTGAGGCCAGCGCATCGAGATCCTCGAGGCCGAGACAACTGCAGGCCGGGTTCTGCGGCGAATTGATGATCACCAGGCGCGTTCGCTCACTCATGTTTGAGCGCACCCGATCCCAGTCGGGACGGAAGTGCGGCGGCGCCAGGGGAACATGCACACAGTGGGCGGCGGCGAGGCGAGCTGCAGGGTCATAGGAGTCGTAGCAGGGATCGAACACAAGCACCTCATCCCCGGCGCCAGCCAGCGCCTGGATCGAGGAATAGATCGCTTCGGTCGCACCGAGCGTCACGGTAATTTCGTTGCGGGCGTCGACGGCGATGCCGTATACCCGCCGCAGTTTTGCGGCAATCTGCTCGAGCAGAGCTGGCACGCCCGGCATCGGCGCATATTGATTGTGACCCTCCGCCATGGCCCGCTGCACCAGTTCGCTCAGGCGCGGATCGATCGGATAGTCGGGAAAGCCCTGGCCCAGGTTGATGGCGCCAGTCTCGGCGGCGCGCCGCGACATCACCGTGAATACGGTGGTGCCTACATCAGGAAGCTTGCTCCGGGGGGCGCGCGGCTCAGTCACTGGCAGCGAGCTGCATCTCACGCAGGCGTCGCTTCTCCTGACGCTGCATCACGATGGCCGACAGCATGACGCCGGTGGCCACGATCAGCACCATGATGGTAGCGAGTGCATTCACGGCCGGACTCACGCCCAGGCGCACCTTGGAGAAGATCACCATCGGCAGCGTGGTCGAGCTGGGCCCGGCCACGAACTGCGAAATGACCACGTCGTCCCACGACAGCGTGAAGGCCAGCAACCAGCCTGAAATCACCGCCGGCATGATCAGCGGCAGCGTGATGCGCCAGAACACTTTCGCCGGGCGCGCGCCCAGGTCCATGGCGGCCTCCTCGAGTGAATCGTCGAAGTTGGCGAGCCGCGACTGGATGATCACCGTGACGTAGGCCATCGAGAAGGTGACGTGCGCGATGATGATGGTGGTCACGCCGCGCCCTGCCGGCCAGCCGATGAGCTGTTCCATGGCAACGAACAGCAGCAGCATCGCCAGTCCCGTGATCACCTCGGGCATGACCAGCGGCGCAGTGGTCATGGCCGCGAGCAGCGTGCGGCCGCGAAAACGACCGAAGCGCGCCAGCACCAGCCCGGCAAAGGTGCCGAGCACGACGGCCAGGAAGCCGTTGATGGTCGCAATCTTGATCGACAGCCACGCGGCACCCATGATCTGCGTGTCATGGAACAGCTGACCGTACCACTTCAAGGTCGGCGAATTGGCATGGTCCCACACCGTCACCAGCTTCGAGTAGTTGAACGAGTAGAACATCATCGAAAGGATGGGCCCGTACAGAAACACGAACCCGAAGATCAGCATCCCCGGCACGAAGATTTTTCGCCGGCCCATCATTTGTGTGCCAGCTCCCGGTTCTGGTAGCGCTGGAAGATCATGATCGGAATCACCAGCAGCAGCAGGATCGCAATCGCCACCGCGCTCGCCACCGGCCAGTCGCGGTTCTCGAAGAACTCATCGGACAGCACGCGGCCGATCATCAGCTGGTCGGTGCGGCCGAGCAGCGAGGGAATGACGTACTCACCCACCGCCGGAATGAACACCAGCAGCGACCCCGCGATGATGCCGG
>PMNQ01000278.1 GCA_003162555.1 Gammaproteobacteria bacterium
AAAACTGGGCACGGCCGCATCGATGTTCTAAGTGCGAACAGGCCCTGGCGTGGCTGAAGTTGGCGGCAAGCGCTGCCTGGTCGCGATCGATGCGGCCGCTGGCCCGCTACTCATCGAGCTTGCTTTGCCGGCCGGGGCGACTGTCGCCGATGCGCTGGCGCAGGCGCGCAGCGGGATGCAAGCCGATAACGCGGCTGCCGCTGCGGTTGCAAGCAATGACTGGGATGCAGCGGCGACAGGCATCTGGGGTGTGCGCTGCGAGCGCAGCGCCGTGCCGCGCGATGGCGACCGCATCGAACTGTACCGTCCACTTCTCGTCGATCCGCGCCAGCAGCGCCGCGCGCGCGCACGCAACAAAACGCGCTAGCTTCCGCAGTTACGGACCTGGGCTATGGCCCCGGAGCGTTGATCGGCTTGGTGCTGACGTGCTCGGCCGGGTTGCCCTTGACGTCGCTGTCGACGTGGTCAACGAGATCGCTGTGGAAGTACACGACCACGTGACTGCGCCGCGGCTGCTGCAGGTGCCGTAGCTTCAGGTAGTAATCGTAGTCCCAGCGGTCGTTCTCGAAGCCGCCCGGCACCATCGGGGTGCCCAGCAGGTAGCGCACCTGCGCACGCGTCATGCCGGTCTTGACCTGGGCAATCGTGGTCGCATCCAGGTGGTTACCCTGCTGGATGGGCATGTGATAGACGCATCCTTGCGCACCGACCAGGCCGGCAGCCAGCAACAGGGCGCCAGCGGCCCGCGATATGGTAGTTTGCATGCTCACAATCATACCGTCCGGACGGGCTCATGGAAGGGAAAGATCTGCGCAAGGCGGGACTCAAAGTCACGCTGCCGCGCCTGAAGATTCTCGAGATCCTCGAGCGCAGCGCCACGCGCCACCTGTCCGCGGAAGAGATCTACCGCAGCCTGATCGGCTCGTCCGAAGACATCGGCCTGGCGACGGTCTATCGCGTGCTGACGCAGTTCGAGGCCGCGGGACTGGTGGCGCGGCACCATTTCGAAGACGGCATGGCGGTGTTCGAACTGGTGCAGGGCGCGCATCATGACCATATCGTCTGTATGGACTGCGGCCACGTCGAAGAGTTCGTCGACACTGCCATCGAGACGCGCCAGGAGGCGATCGCCAAGCAGCACGGTTTCAGGATCAGCGAGCACTCGCTGATCCTGTACGGTCGTTGTGAGCGCGTCGACTGCCCGCGCCGCAAGGCCAAGGCCGCCGCCAAGGGCGCGTGAGCGGTCGCTAGCTTTTGCGGCTGCGGCGCGCCGCCGTGGGCCGCGCGGGCGGCGCCGCATCGGTGGCCCGCTGCAGCATCTCGACGGCGTGCGAGCGGGTCTTGGGCGTGATCTCGAGGCCGCCGAGCATGCGGGCAATTTCCTCGACGCGCGTATCGCCGACCAGTGCGGTGACGGCAATGCGCGTGACGCGGCCGTCCGTGAGCTTGACGACGCGCAGGTGTTGGTGCCCCTGGCAGGCGACCTGCGCCAGGTGCGTCACACACAGCGCCTGCGCCGCGCCGCCGAGGCCGCGCAGCTCGCGGCCGACGATCTCGGCCACCGCGCCGCCGATGCCGGCGTCGACCTCATCAAACACCATGCAGGGCGCCGCATTGCGCGCGCAGCAGACCTGCACCGCGAGCGAGAGCCGCGCCAGTTCACCGCCGGAAGCGATCTTGGACACGGCGCGCGGCGGCTGGCCTGGATTCGTACTGACGCGGAACTCGACCCGGTCGGCGCCGTGCGCGGCCGGCTCGGCGCCGTCTAGCGGCGTCACGTCGGCGACGAAGCTGCCGCCGGACATGCCCAGTTCCTGCATGCGGCGCGTCACCGCGGCGGCCAGCGCGCGCGCCGCGGTCATGCGCGCCGCGGTCAGCTTGCGCGCCTGTTCCTGGTAGGTTGCCAGCGCGGCCGTCACCTGGGTACGGAGTGAACCGAGATCCGCGGCGGCGGATTCCATGCCGGCCAGTTCGCGTTGCAGCGCGCCGTTCCAGGCCACCAGCTCAGCCGGCTCGACGCGATGCTTGCGTGCAAGTTCCTCGATGGCGGCCAGGCGCCGCTCGACGGCTTCCTGGCGTGCCGGGTCGAATTCCAGCGACTCGAGGTAATGCGACAGAGCGTGCGCCACTTCCTGAACGCGCTCTGCGGCTTCATCGACCTGCGGGTGCAGTGCGGCCAGCGCGGGATCGAGCGCTCCGGCAGCGCGCAGCGCGGCTCCCGCCCGGGCCAGCAGCTGGTGCGCGTTGCCCTGGTCGGCTTCGTACAGGCCCTCTAGCGCGGTGCGAGCGGTCTGCGCCAGCCTGCCACTGTTGGCGATGCGCGCTCGCTCGGCGCCGAGATTGGCGAACTCCTCATCGCTGAGCTTCAGCGCTTCAAGCTCCTGCACCTGGTAGCGCAGCAGATCGAGTCGCGCATGGCGTTCGCTGGCCGCCGCCTCCACGGTCACGCTGCGGTTCATCAATCCCAGCCAGGCGGCATGGGTGCCGTGCACCTGATCCACCAGCGCTTCATGCTGCCCGTAGGCGTCGAGCAGCTCGCGTTGCGCGTTGTTGCGCATCAGCGACTGGAATTCATGCTGGCCATGGATATCGAACAGCAGTTCGCCGACCGCGCGCAGCACCGTGACCGGCACGCTCTGGCCGTTGATCCAGGCGCGGCTGCGGCCGTCGCTGCCGACCGAACGCCGCAGCATCAACTCGCCCTCATGGGTGATCGACTGCTCCTCGATGATGTGGCGCAGCTCGCCGCCGACCTTGGAGATATCGACCGTTGCGCTGAGCTCGGCGCGTTCGGCGCCGGCACGCACCACCTCGGCGCCGGCGCGGCTGCCGCTCAGCAGTTCGATCGCATCGACCAGCATCGATTTGCCGGCGCCGGTCTCGCCGGTCACCACGGTCAAGCCCGGCCCGAGCCTGAGCTCGAGCTCGTCGATCAGGGCGAATCCCGAGATGCGGAGCAGCGTGATCAAGGAGATCCCTTCCGTCGTTGCCGTCGTTGCCGTCNNGCGCCACGGCCCCAGCGCAGCTTGGAACGCAGCAGGCGGAAATAGTCGTAGCCAGGCGGATGCAGCAGGATGATCGAGCCGCCAGCCGCCGACACCTCGAGTTTGTCGCCCGGCAGCAGATCGCCGAGACTTGCGCCGTCGCAGGTCACTTCGGCGCGCCCGGCGCCGCGATCGAGCGAGCTGATCTCGATGCTCGAGTCGCCCGGCACGACGATCGGCCGGTCCGACAGCGTATGCGGGCAGATCGGCGCCATGACCAGCACGTCGAGGCGCGGATCGACGATGGGGCCACCGCAGGAGAGGGCGTAGGCGGTCGAGCCGGTCGCGGTGGCGATCACCATGCCGTCGCCCCGGTGCGAGTTGAGGTAGCGCCCATCGACGCGCGTCTGGAAATCGAG
>PMNQ01000074.1:0-120 GCA_003162555.1 Gammaproteobacteria bacterium
GTGACGGTGTCGCCGACCGCCTTCATGGGGCGCGGCGACCCGCAGCCGCCGGCGCAGATTCGCGACGCGGCTTTTGCTGCCACGGGCGTTGCCGTCGGCAAGCCCTCGTACCAGGTGATT
>PMNQ01000074.1:187-4722 GCA_003162555.1 Gammaproteobacteria bacterium
AGTATGGAATGGGCGCGTCCGCCCGTTCACACTTGGGGCTCATGGGTTGGAAGCACTCGGCATCGCCAGCCGCAACGCCGCTCTACTTCGCACAATCGTTTACGCCAACCAGTTCGGCCAGGGCCCGGCAGGCGTTGACGGTGCGGGACGGGCCGGCCGCCGTGGTCACCGTATCGGTCGCGTCATGCAGCAGTGTATGCACGCGGCGTGCGTCGAGGCCCGCCTTGCGCGCCAGCAGGAGCGCGGTGACGCCAGTGATCTCGCCGGTTGAGATCGAGCTGCCGGAAGAAAAATCGTAGCGTCCGCCCGGAGCGAGCGTCAACACTTCGCGGCCCGGCGCCTGCAGCACATCCGGATCCGCCGCCGGGTCCTCGCTGCGCCCCACACCCAGCACATTGCGCAGGCTCCCGGGAAACGAGGGGCCATCGCCGTTCGGGCCGACAATAATGATGCCTTCGCTCATTGCGCGTTCGGCCAATGCCTCGAGCAGGGGATCGGGCGGTCCGCTGAGGCTCAGGTTGATGATGTTGGCTTTGAGATCGACCGCGCTGGCCAGTGCCTGCGCCAGCGTAAAGGAATTGCAGCGCGCTTCATCGCGCCCTTCCTGCAGTTGCCAGCAGGCCTTCAGCGCCAGCAGTTGTGCTTCAGGCGCGACGCCGGCAATGCCGACTCCATTGTCGGCGTTGGCAGCGATGACGCCGGCGATGGCGGTGCCGTGGCGGTCGAGCTGGAATCGGCGCGCATCTCCGTCGACGAAGTTGCGCTGCACATTAATGCGGCCGCGCAGATCGGGATGGTCGCTGGCGAGCCCGGTGTCGATCAACGCAATGCGCACGCCGCGGCCGCGCGAGATGCGGTGCGCGCCGCTGATATCCATGTGCTCGTTCCCGGATTGCACCGCGACGTATGGATCGGCCTGCGCGCTGCGCACGCTGTAATCCTGGAGCGGCTCCGCCAGCGCCACGCGGCCGTCGGACTGGAGTTGCTGCAGCACGGCCGCGCGCGTCGCGCCGGCCGGCAACGCGAACACCGCACAGTGCAGGCGCAGCAACGGAATCGGCCATGCGGCCACCGGCTGCAGGTGATAGCGGCCCGCCAAGGCGTGCATCGTGCGTCGCGCACCATCGCTGACAACATAGCCGTCGCCGCCGGAGTAACCGCGCGAGGTGCTGCCGGCGAAGGCCGGTCGCTGACCCGGTTCGTTCGCCACCGCGACCACAATGAAATTGGAGGCATCGGCGCGCGAGGCGAGCGCCAGCGCATCGCGCTCGGACGGCGCCGCGGACGGCGTGGACGCGCAGCCGGCCAGCAGGAGCGCCGTGATGACAAGCGCCGGTCGCAGCAGGTTCATGCCCGCCAGTCTACCGCGCGCCAGGCTCGGCGAAGCGCACGCGCGGGTCGGCGCGCAGGCGGGCCAGCGTGGCTGCGGGAATGTCCGCGAGGCCTGGCTCGCGCGGCACCAGCGTGTACACACCGGCTTCGCTCGGGCCCGACGCGACCACGAGTCCGCTTGCTGCCAGGATGTCCTTGACGTCGGCCAGCCGCACCTGGTCATCGAAGATCGCCTTGACCACGGGGCCGGCGATGACAGAACCCGTCGGTGGGTCGGTCACCGTGCGGTAGGCGGGCGCAGGCACAGGCGGCGAGTGCCAGAGGGCGACACACAGGACGGCTATGGCGGCCGCCTGCAGTGCGACCGTGACGCGCATCCAGGGCACTGTGCGCGTGGTAGCCGTGTGCGTGTGCGCCGGCAACACGGGATTGGTGCCCATGTCATCGCTGTCGCTGTTGTCGCTGTGGGCTTCCGCTTCGATGCGCTTCCACAGGCGGTTGAAGCCGGCCTGCGGCGCGAACTCCACTGTTGGCTCGCGCGCGATTGCGTCGCGCAGCCGCTGCTGCGCCGTCAGCTCGCTGCGGCAGTCCGCGCACTGCGCGAGGTGCCCATCGAGCCAGGCCGCGTCACTCCCCTCGATGCGGCCGTTGACCATCCACGGCAGCAACTCGTGCGCGCGTGCGTGTTCATTCATGACAGGACTCCGGCGGTGTCGCCCGCGCCCGTGCCGGCGAGGCCGGGCAGCAGGGCGCGCAACTTGGCGCGCGCGTGGAACAGGCGGGTTTTCACGGTGTTGACGGGGCAATCCATGATCTGTGCAATCTCCTCGCACGAATGTCCATAGCCATAGGCGAATTCGAGCGCCAGGCGCTGCTCGGTCGGCAAATTCCGCATCGCGAGCAGGATCCATTCCGAGGTTTCTGCCGCGCCCAGTTCGTCGGGCGCCACCAGCGGTTCGTTCTCGATCGGCACGGCCTCGAGCAGCGCGCGGTTGCGTGAGCGCAGCGTCTTGAGCGCACGCCGGTAGGCGATGCCCATGATCCATGTGGACACACGCGAGTCGCCGCGGAAATCGCCTGCCTTGCGCCAGACGACCCAGAGCGTGTCGTTGATGACTTCCTCGGCGATCTCGTAATGACGCGTCAGGCGGGTCAGGAAGCGGGCCAGACGGCGGTGATAGGCGATGTACAGCTCGCGGAACGCCTCCCGATCGCCTCCAGCCACGCGCGTCAGCAGGCGCCGCTCGCCTTCGTCGCGGGCCTGTTGCGATGGACTGGGGGCTGCGGCCATATGGGCTGCTCGAATCTCCACGTAATTACCGGTAAGTGCCGGCTCCGGTGCCGGCGGTTCTGGGTCCCTTCAAAAAAACCAGGCGACAGTCGCCGTCAGCGGCCCGCCGGCCGGCCCGGCGGAATACTGCCGGTGCTGTGCATCCTGCACCCAAATCGCACTCAGGTTCGCGCGCCAGTGACCATAATGCCAGCCCAATGTGGCGTTGCCGTACGCATACGAGCCGTAGTCCACGCCCGGCGGATCGTAGAACCCGAAGCCAGCGCTCAAGTCGAACCGCGGCAGCAGCGTGCGGTGCCAGCTCGCCTCGAAGGTGTAAACCTCCCGATTGCCCGCCAGCCCCTCGACAGGGGAGTACAGGTTGAGGCTGGGCGTCCAGGTGGCCGCCAGATAGAGCTGGTCACGCCACGCCAGTGACACGGACAGCTCGTCATAGTCATACGTGATCGGGCGCGAGTCGTTCAGATACTTGTAGTGCGTGTACGCGGCGCCCATGTCGAAGTCGCTGCTGATCACGCGTTGCCACTGCAGGTAGGCGCCGAGCTCGCTGTTCGCGGCGCGCGGCTTCAGACGCAGCTGCGAGCCCCACAGCCCGGCCGACCAGCCGGCCGGAAAACTCCAATGCAGATCGCCCTGCAGCACCGGATTGTTGTCGCTCTGCGAGATGCCGCGCAGCACGTAGTCGCTGGTCACTGTCAACGCGCCTCCGGCACCCGCAAATGCAGCGCGCGTACTCACCGCGGCGAGACTCACGGCAAGCAGAACAGTAATCAGCAGGCGCGGTGCAGCAGCCATGATGCCGGAGATTGTACCCGACAAAACTACGCGGGCAGCGACCGGGGGAGGGGTCGCTGCCCGCGTGAAATGCCGCGCGCTCAGTTGTTGGCTGCGCCGGCGTTGATCCAGGACTTGAACTGATCGATCTGCGCCTGCGTCAGGTACGGGCCGCCGAAGGGCATGCGCGCGCCGACCGCAGCGGTGCCCTCGAGTTTCTGGATGATGTAGCTGCCGTCGGGATCGCCGATCGCGACCCGCAGGATCGTGGGCTGCTCCACGCTCGGCACGCCCACGAGTTGGTCGTAGCTGTTCGCAGCATCGAGGTGCAGGCCATGCGGCGCGTTGCTGCCGGAGTGGCAGACCGTGCAGATCGGCGTGAAGACGTTCTGCTGTATGGAATTGAAATCGGCCGTAAGCACACCGCCCCCTAAGCCTCCCGGCGGCAACGGCCGGCCGCCCTGATCGAGCCCCATGCCATTGCCCGCGCAGGCCGACAGGCACGCAGCGAGCGCGGCGCACAGCAGAGAGCGGCACAAAGCAATCGGCGACAAGGAAGCTCTCGCAACGGGAAGTTGCGAGTAAGTGCACAAAGAAGACGAGAAAGTTCATAGAGCGCGCGAGCAGCAGGCGTGTCTAGCGCTCATCATCGTCCGCCGTCGCTCCCCGTAACTCGCTTTGGGCGGACGATGATGAGCGCTCCCCCGGCCTGCCGCTCGCGCACGCGGAATGGGCTTTCACGCCATGTATGAGCGCATATGCGTACGAGAGAACACGTGGGCGAGCGAACACCCGGGGCGAGTGAATACGTGGGTGCTGTGGTTGTGGGGGAGCGTGCTGCGGTGCCCGCCCAAAGCGAGTTACGGGGAGCGANNCCCGCTAGAACCGCAAATACCGCGCTCGCTAAACCGCTCGCCTACTCGCCTGCTTCGTCTGCGAAACTCATTCCAACGGTGCTGAAGCCGCTATCCACGTACGTGATCTCGCCAGTGATCCCGGCGGCCAGATCGGAGCAGAGGAACATCGCGGCGTTTCCGACATCCTGCAAGGTGACATTGCGGCGGAGCGGGGCGACTTTGGCAACGTAGTTGAGCATCTTGCGGAATCCGCCGACGCCGGCGCCCGAGAGCGTCTTGAT
>PMNQ01000070.1 GCA_003162555.1 Gammaproteobacteria bacterium
AGAGCGGATGCGCGACATTGTAGTTGTCGGTCGCGGTCGTCGCCGTCGTGCCCAGCAGATGCTGGTCGTTGTACGAGGCGACCTGGCTGGCAAACATGTCCTGGCGGGACGCCTGGTCGTCGCCATGACCAACAAATCCCTGTTCATCGCCGTAATAGATCACCGGCACACCGCGCAGCGTCAACAACATCGCGTGGGCGAGGCGCGTGCGCTGCAGCATCTCGGCATCGCTGATCCCGGGACGCATGCGCTGCACGAACATCGCAAAGCGACCGTCATCGTGGTTGCTGACGAAGGTGGGCAGTTGCAAGGCCGCATCGCTCCCGCCTTCATAAAGGGGATCGCCGGCGAATACGCGCGCGAGCTCGTCCGTGCCGGCGCTGCCCGCCACGATGTCGCGCACGGCATTGCGAAAGGCGAAGTCGAGCACCGCGGGCAGCCGGTCGACGCGTGTATGTTCGGCCAGCAGCGCGACATCGGTCTCTGCCGTGCCGACTTCGCCGAACATGTGGAAGTTGGGAATGCCGCTGGCCGAGGCGTGTTCGCGAATGGCGGGCACGAAGGCCTGCCAGAACTCCGGGTTCACGTGCTTGGCCGTGTCGATGCGGAAGCCGTCAATACCGTAGCGGTCGATCCAGTCGTTGTAGATGTCGATGAAGCCCTGCAATACGCGCGGGTTCTCCGTCATCAGGTCATCGAGTCCGTTGAAATCGCCGAGCGTGGAATTCTCGCCCTGGAACGTCGTGTTGCCGCGATTGTGGTAGTAGATCGGATCGTTCAGCCAGTCCGGCACCTTGACGTGTTCTTCGCCCGCGGGCACGAACGGGCTGTAGGCAAAGTCCGGACTCGTGAGCCGCGCGAAGTTTGCGGCGTTCTGGTTCTCGCTCGCGTGTCCGGCAAATCCCGGATTGATCGGCGCGCCCCCGCTGCCGCCGCGGCGTGAGTAGGGATAGTCGGCGAGCGAGCGGTACGGGCAGTTGTTGTCCGGGCATTCGCGGTAGCGGATCACGTCCGCGGTGTGATTGACGACGATGTCCAGGTAGAGCTTCATGCTGCGCGCGTGCGCCGCATCGACCAGCGCCTGCATTTCAGTGGCAGTGCCGAAGTGCGGATCCACCGCGGTGAAATCGGTGATCCAGTAGCCGTGGTAGGCCGCGGTCTCGTGGCCGGGCGCTCCCTGCACCGGCTTGTTCTTGAAGATGGGACCCAGCCAGATCGCCGTGGCGCCCAGCGACTGGATGTAGTCGAGCCGCGCGAGCAGGCCCTTGAGATCGCCGCCGTGATAGAAACCCTTGTGGGTCGGATCGAAGCCGGTCTGCAAGCGGTCGCCAGTGAGTCCGCCGCGATCGTTGCTGGTCTTGCCGTTGGCAAAGCGGTCCGGCAGCAGGAAGTAGATGACTTCATCCTGCGGTGGACGCGCGCGGAAGTCCGCGGCGNNCATCACATCGCGAGACTCGCGCCGCGACGGCACGCATCTTGCTCATTTTTCTGGTAACTGGACTGGGCTCGCGACCGGGAGAGGATAGTGACTGACCCTGAAGTTCTCAAGCAGGAAGAAATCGACGCGTTGCTGGGCGGCGTGGACAGCGGCGAGATATCCACCGCTGACCAGCGCGGCCCCGCGGGCACGCCGCGCCGTTACGATTTCAAGAGCGAGATTCCAATCTCCGGCGGCCGCGTGCCGCAGCTCGAATTGGTCAATGAGCGCTTCGTGCGCCTGTTCCGCGCCAGCCTCGGCACGATGCTGCGGCATGCGGCGCTGGTCACCGCGATGCCGGTGAGCGTGCAACGGAGCGGTGATTTCCTGCGCACGCTNNGTGTTGTCCCCTGCGCTGGTATCGGCGGTGGTGGACAAGTATTTCGGTGGCACCGGCCGGGCCGCGAAGATCGAAGGCCGCGATTTCACGGCCACGGAATCAAGAGTCGTCGAGGTCGTGCGCAAGAGCATATTTGCCGATCTCAAGGAAGCCTGGGCGCCGGTGGTGGCCATGGAGCCGGAATGTTTCGCCACCGAAAACAATTCGCAGTTCGTCAACCAGATCAGTCCGGCTGAGCTGGTGGTGACGGTGCCTTTCCGCGTCGAACTGGATGGCGACGGCGGCGAACTGCAGCTGGTGTTGCCGCAAGCGATGATAGAGCCGCTGCGCGACCGGCTCGATTTCGGTTTGAACGGCAACAGCGAAAAACCTGATGCACGCTGGTACGACTCGCTGCGTGGTGAAGTCGAGAAGGCCGAGGTCGGTATCCGCACCGTGCTGGGCAACGCTGAAGTTACGCTTGGGAAGCTCCTGGCACTGCGTCCCGGCGACGTGGTGCCGTTCGATTTCGCGGGCCAGGCGACTGTCTACGCCGAAGGTGTGCCGATCTTCACCGGCGGCTTCGGCGGCTCACGCGGACAGGAAGCGGTCAAGGTCGAGCGCTGCGCTCGTCGTTAGCGGTCAGCGTTAGCAGTAAGCGCCCGTCATTTCGGCTGCATGCGGATGGCGCCGTCGAGGCGGATCGTTTCACCGTTCAGCATCGCGATTTCGAAAATCGCCTGCACCAGCTGCGCAAATTCCTCCACTCGTCCCAGACGCGGTGGGAATGGCACTTGCCGGGCGAGCGAGTCCTGCACTTCCTGCGGCATGCCCGCCAACATCGGCGTGCTGAAAATGCCGGGGGCGATGGCCATCACGCGGATGCCGAAGGTCGCGAACTCGCGCGCCAGCGGCAGCGTCATGCCCACCACACCAGCCTTGGTCGCGGAGTAGGCCGCCTGGCCGATCTGGCC
>PMNQ01000151.1 GCA_003162555.1 Gammaproteobacteria bacterium
GGCTACCTGTTCGCCAAGCCCGGATCGCTCGAAACGCTGGCGCGCAGCGCCTTCGTCTCCAGGCGCAATGAACTGTGGACTACGAAGGCTACGGCTAAGGATCTCTCGCCCTCCGGCCGCTACGCCGCACTCAAGGATGCGACCGGCGCAGCCTGACGCGACGCCCGCGGACCAGGCGCGCCGCCGACTATTTCGGTTTGCGGGCGCGCAGGTGCGTCGGACAGTGCTCGCCGCTGTCGAGCACAGGAATCATGCGCGACCAGATCGCGATGTTCTCGTCAACGAAGTCCTGGCCGACGATACGCGCGGCCGCGGCGCCGACCGGCCCGCGCAGCCGCTCGAGTTCCTGGCGGGCCAGGCCGCGATACCACTCGTTGCGGCTGATGACGGATACGTCGACGAAAGCGGCGCTGCGCAGCGCGTCCTGGTAGCGGCCCGGCGAGGCCATGCCGAAATCCAGCCCTTCGGATGCGATGTAAGCCGCCATCGCGGGCGATGGCGCACCATCGTGTCCGATCAGCCAGTCGGATGCGATGAAGCGGCCACCAGGCTTCAGCACGCGAAATACCTCGAGCATCAAGGCGTGCTTGTCGGCGATGTGAACGATGCTGTCCTTGGAAAATACGACATCGAAGGTGCCGGGCGGAAACGGCAATGGACCAGGGCTGACCTTGACGAGTCCGATGCGCGCACTCAGGGAATCGCGCTCAATCAGTGCGCGGGCGCAACCGATGACCGTGTCCTCGACATCGATGCCGGTCACGTAACCGGCGCCATGGTTGCGGACCAGCGCAATGTCGATGCCGCCGGCGCCGCAGCCGATATCGAGCATCGACGCCCCCGCGAGATCCGCGTCAGCGACCAGCCGGGCCACCTCGTCCGCTCCGCCTGGCGACAGGAATCCCTCGCCCCAGACGGCCTGCAGCATGTCGATCATCCGGCCGTGGTAGTGCTCGCTGCCCTGCGTTTCCATATTGCTCCCTACATATAGGGGCCCATGATCCTGCGCTCGTAACATAATGTCACTAGGCGGTGATTCCGCCCGCGGGCGAAAAACGACGAACCACGCCCGCGACGAGCAGCCGCCGGCTTGGTTATTCTCTACGCGCATGCGCTCCTTCAAGCCCCCAATTGGCCTGTCGCTCGTCATTGCATTCCTGGGAGTGTTCATTGCGCTCGCATTGGGCATGCGGCTCGCTCACCAGAGCACGGAAGATACCGCGCAGCTGATCGGCAAGGTCGAGCGCCAGTACGAACCGACGCTACGCAAGGCGCGCGACCTCGAAGCGGCGCTCACCGCTTATGAGCGGCAGGTCGCCGACCACACGCGCAACAACTCGACAGATCCGACCGCGGACATCTCGCTTGCGGCATCGCGGCTGCTGTCGACCTACGACGATTATGTGCGCCTCGCTCCGGAGACGCCGGGCATCGCCGACTCGGATCTGCGGCCGCGCCTGGAAGCGCTTCGCACCCACGGTTTCACAATAGCCGACTTGTACCGGCAGCGTGAGTCGCACAGCCACTCTGCGCTCGTGGCGCTACACTCACTCGCCAGCCGCGCAGCGCTCACCGCACGCGGCTTCGAGGCGGGCGATCAGGTGTACACCCGCGCCTCGTTGTCGGAACTGTCACGTTCGGCGGCGGCGTTGCGCGCCAGTGCGATGATGTTTTTTGCATCGCCTTCCGACGCCACGGCGCAGGCCGAGGAGGCTAACGAAGTGGCGCTGGCCGGTCTGTTCCGCAAACACGCCCAGGAATTCTCGCGTTCGCCCGGCGGCGCCTGGCTCGAGCTGATGCGCGACGATCTTGGCACCGCTACGCGCGGCCGCAACCGCTTCCTGACCCTGGAACAGATCATCGACGCATCGTTGGTGGAATTCGAGCAATCGTCGCATGAGCTCGACGCCCTGATCGACAGCGATCTGCAGATGCCCGCCTGGCAGGCGTTGACCGAAGCCGCGCGCGGCGCACGCGTTGCGGCCGAACGAACCGAACACAACCTGACGCGCGTAACGCTCGGCGTGCTCGCGGTCGTACTTCTGATCGCGGTGGTGGCGCTGATCGGTATCGCCTCGCCAGTGCGCAAGCTGCTCGACGGCACACGCCGCCTCGCACGCGGTTCCCTCGACGTGCGCGTGCCGCGCGGTGGCATGCGCGAGCTGGACGAGCTGGCCGCCGCATTCAACGACATGGCAGAAGCTCTCCACACCTCGCAGCAATCGCTCCGTGAACATCAGTCCGTGCTGGAGGAACGCATTGCGCAGCGCACCGAGGACCTGCGCCACCTCGCGCACCATGATCCGCTGACCGAGCTGCCCAACCGCCGCGACCTCCACAAACGCTTGGCACTGACCATCGAACGCGCCCGGGAGCAGTCGCAGACTTGCGCCGTGCTGTACATGGACATCGACAACTTCAAGACCATCAACGACACGCTCGGCCACCAGTACGGTGACCGGGTGTTGCGCGCCATCGCGGCGCGGCTGCAGAAAGCCGCCGGCACGGTCGGGTTCCTGTGCCGCCTCGGTGGTGACGAGTTTACGCTGGTGATTCCGACTGTACGCCGCGCCGAGGCGGTCGAACGCTTCATGGCGCACATCCTGCGCGAGTTTGCCGCGCCGTTGCGCGTGGACGAGCGCGACCTCGTGGTCAGCCTGAGTGCCGGCATTGCGCTCTACCCGCAAGACGGCGATTCGGTCGAATCGCTGCTGCGGGCCGCTGACTCGGCGCTTCACGATGCCAAGGCGAATGGACGCAGCGGTTTTCAGTTCTACCGCGCGGAGCTCCTGGCCGGCGCCTCGCATCGCTTCCACACCGAACAGGCGCTGCGACGCGCGTTGGCCGATGGCGATTTCCGCCTGCACTACCAGCCGGAAGTATCGCTGGTGTCCGGCCGGACCACGGCTGTGGAGGCGCTGCTGCGCTGGCAGCGCTCGGACGGGCAGATCACGCCTGCAGGCGAGTTTATCGACATTGCCGAACAGTCGGGCCTGCTGCTCGAACTCAGCGACTGGCTGTTGCGCACTGCCGTAGAGGCGGCGCGCACGCTGCGCGCTTCGGCCTGGCCGACCGCCCGCGTCGCCGTCAACGTGTCGGCGCAGCAGTTCCTGGCCGGACGCTTCGTCGACTCGGTGGAGAAAGCCCTGCGAGTCGCGCACATGGAGCCAGGGTGCCTTGAAATCGAGCTCACCGAATCAGCGTTGCAGACCGGTCGGCGCGCTACCGAAGCGCTGCACGATCTACGGAGCCTGGGCGTCGCCGTGGCGCTCGATGATTTTGGCACCGGCTACTCGACGCTCAAGTCGATCGAGGAACTGCCGCTGACACGGGTCAAGCTCGATCGCAGCCTGGTGCGAAACATCGAGGACAACGCCAACGCTGCGGCCTTTGCGCACTCCTGCGTGCAGCTTTGCCAGAGCCGCGGACTCAGCGTGACCGTCGAGGGCATCGAGCGCGCGGGCCAGCTCGATGCGCTCGCCAACTGCGGTGACATACAGGTGCAGGGTTTCCTGATCGCGCGGCCAGCGGCGCTCGATGCCATTGCCGGCTACGTCACCGACACGCCCGCGCGCCTGGCGGCCGTATGGCCAGCCGCCGCCAATCGTCTGCGTGACGACAATCACGGCGAGGGTTCGCCGGTCACTTTCCTGCGGGCGCGTCCGCGCTAGCGCTCGCCGAAGCCCCCGATGCAGCTGCGGCCTTTCGGCACCACCAAGCGCCCGGTGCCGGTCATGGGCCAGGGTTCATGGCAGATTGAAACGGCCCGCAAGGCCGACGCGATTGCCGCGCTGCGCGCGGGACTCGACCTGGGCATGACGCACATCGACACGGCCGAGATGTACGGGGATGGCGCCTCCGAGCGTGTCATTGCCGAAGCGATCACGGGTCGGCGCGATGAAGTGTTCCTCGTTTCCAAGGTGTTGCCTTCCAATGCCTCGGCGCGCGGCACGCTCAAGGCCTGCGAACAAAGCCTCCGCAACCTCAGGACCGATCGGCTGGATTGCTACCTGCTGCATTGGCGCGGCCGCTATCCGCTGGCTGAGACCGCCGCGGCCTTCGAATTACTCCAGCGCGACGGCAAGATACTTTCATGGGGCGTCAGCAATTTTGACGTCGACGATCTCGAGGAAGTCACCGCCATCAGCGGTCCGCCCGCCTGCAACCAGGTGCTCTACCACCTGGGCGAACGCGCCATCGAACATGCCGTCCTGCCGTGGTGCGAGGCACATGGCACTGCGGTCGTCGCCTACACGCCGCTGGGAAAATCCGCAGCAATTTATGACGGCAGCAGCGCCGGCGCCCGAGTGTTGCAACAGATCGCGGCTCGCCACGACGTCACGCCACGTCAGGTCGCGCTGCGCTTCCTGGTGCGCCATGAGAGTGTGTTCGCCATCCCGAAGGCGGCCAATGTCGCGCATGTGGCCGAGAACGCGGCCGCCGTGGACATCGAATTGAGCGCCGCGGATCTCGCCGCCATCGAGGCGGCGTTCAAGCGTGGGCCGGCGCCGCGCGGCCTGCCGATGAATTGAGTCGCCAGCGACTACTTGCCCAATTCCTTGCGCAGCTGCTCGATCTCCGTCAAGGCCTGCTGCAAGGTGTCGGTACTGCGCAGCGCGAGCGCGTCTGCCGCAGCGACCTTGGCGAAACCGCCCAGCAGGGCATGCAGCAATTCAATGAGATCCTCGATTTCGTAGCTGCCTTCGACCGGAGGCATGCTCAGCATCCTGGTGCGGGCGGCTGCGCAGGAGCTGATGAGACGGCTTACCGTTGCGGGCGGCAGCACCAGTGACAGCCCTTCGCCGTCGCGGTGGCGGCCAACGCTGAAGTAATCGTATTGCCCCGTGAGAGGCAGTGCAGCACTGGAATCGCTCACGATGCTTACCTCGGCGCCAATGACGGATCCGTTCTGGATTGACGATAGACAGGCTTGTCCGTAGTGTCAAACGCCATGAGCGCGCAGTTCTCCAGGGCCATCGTCCGGACTCCGGGCCAGTCCTATGCGCAGGGCCTGACGAGTTCGGAGCAGCTCGGAACGCCGGACCTGCCAAGGACGCTCGAGCAGCACGCGCAGTACTGTCGCGCACTGCGCGAATGCGGACTCGAGCTGACCACACTGCCCGCGGACGAACGCTTCCCCGACGGCACCTTTGTCGAGGACACCGCGGTCATTGCCGAACGCGTTGCAGTCGTCACGCGGCCGGGTGCCGCCTCGCGCGCCGGCGAGGTGAATGCGATCGCGGCTGCCCTCAGTGTGCTGCGGCCGCGCATCGAGCGGCTCGAAGCGCCGGCCACGCTCGATGGCGGCGACATCTGCCAGGCCGGAGAACATTTTTTCATCGGCATATCGGCGCGCACCAACGCGGAAGGCGCGCGCCAGCTCGCCGCAATACTCAAGGCCCACGGCTACACGGCCTCGACGATCGACATCCGCACGCACCGAACGCTCCTGCACCTGAAGACTGGCATGGCCTGGCTGGGCGAGCGACGCTGCGTCGTGGTGCCCGGATTCCCGCGGCCGCCGGAACTGGCCAGCTACGAGTTCATTGAAGTAGCGGCGGCCGAGTCCTACGCAGCAAACTGCGTACTCGTGAACGATCAGGTGCTGGTGGCGGCGGGTTTCCCGGCGATGAGCACGAGGCTGCGTTCGCTGGGGTTCGCGCTGCGCACGCTCGAGGTCTCGGAATTCAGGAAGATGGACGGCGGCCTGAGCTGCCTGTCACTGCGCTTGTGACGAACTGCTCGTGCGTCGGCATCGCCTCGGCAGTCTGGCGGATCAGCGTCCGCAGCCGATCGAGGTGGCGCCGCGCCGCCTCGATCGGCACGAAGTCGGCCAGCGGATCGTAGCGCCTGGGCCAGATACCCTGCCCCAGCAGCACCGACAGCCAGTTTGATTCCACGAACAGCTCGCGGTCGAGATAGGCCACGCGGCCGCTGCTGCGGAACAGCTTGATGCGGTAGTCCAGCGTCTCGGGTATGGGCATATGCCGGCAATAGGTCCACAACGGCGCATCGTCCCGCTCGGTGGCGTGATAGTGAAGAATGATGAAGTCGCGAATGCGCTCGTATTCGTCGATCTGCAGCCGGTTGTATTCTTCCGCATCGAGAGGGTCGAAGCTGCGATCCGGAAAAATGGCGGCCAGCTGCGTAACGGCGCTTTGCACCAGGTGAATGCTGGTCGACTCCAGCGGCTCCATGAAGCCACTGGCCAGACCGAGCGCGATGCAGTTCTTGTTCCAGA
>PMNQ01000166.1 GCA_003162555.1 Gammaproteobacteria bacterium
TCGTCAGAGCCCAAACGCAATAAATCAGAGTTTCGGGAAAGCCATGATTGGCCGGCAAGCCCGTGAACGCACCCCAGACACCCCAGAACCCCAGGGTGACGAGAGCGTAGAACAGCCACGATCGTGAGCTCATAGGTTCTGTCCCAGTATCAAGATGGTCTTTATAGGCGAAACATCAATAACTTTCAATAGAAAGCTTTTAATATACGCGCAGCAGGTCAAGACCTCATTATGCCTGGACAAAGATAAATATAATCGCTAAACGTTACTCTTGAAACTTCGATGTGTTTCGTTTATTTTCCGCCTCAACCAATGCGTCGGCGGCTCGGCGCGACCTGATTTAGCTGCCAGCGCCGTGAGGCCACAGAGAGGGAATCCAATGACTTACTTCCATATCCGGATGCGCGCAAGCACCTCATCGCTGGCGTGCGCAGCACTCATCGGCACCGCCCTCGCCTGGGCCGCATGGCCACAGTCCGTGAATGCCCAGGCCGCTGCGCCCTCGGCAAAGCCCGCGGACCTCGAGGAAGTGGTGATCACCGGCCTGCGCGCCAGCCTCGAGAAGTCGCTGGACGTGAAGAAGAACGCCAGTGTAGTGCTCGACTCCATCAATGCGACCGAATTGGGTCGCTTTCCCGACGCCGACGTCGCGGATTCCCTGGCCCATCTGCCGGGCATCACGATCACCCGCACCACGGGCGGCGAGGGCCAGAAAATAAGCATTCGCGGATTGGACAGCAGCTACAACATCGTCACGCTCAACAATCGCACGCTGGCTTCGGACGATGACGGCCGCGACCTGGCCTTCGACGTACTGCCCTCGGAAGTGATCTCCGCGGCCGACGTGCTCAAGTCACCCGAGGCATCGGCGCTGGAAGGCGCCATCGGCGGCGCCGTGAATCTGCGCACGGCCAGCCCCTTCGACAGTCCCGGCCTGCACGTGGGCGCACACGTTGAGGGCGACTACAACTCGATGACCAAGCTTTACGGCAGCAAGTACTCTGCATTTGTTTCGAACACCTTTGCCGACCGCAAACTCGGTTTCCTGATCGGCGCCGTGGTCTCGAACAACAAACAGCGCAGTGACTCGCTGAACTACAACACCCAGGCAACTGCCGGACCGCAGGACTTCCCGTATACCGGACTGGACCAGACCGTCCTGCCCTGTTGCATCGCCTTTGGTTCCATCTACGACACCAAGAAACGCAATGCATTGTCGGGCAGCCTGGAATGGCACCCGACTGACACTTTCACTCTGGTCGCCGACGGGTTGTGGACCCGGCTGCGCGACCCGCAGCGGGGTTACAACCTTGCCTACTACTTCCCCACCGACTCGGTCGGCACCGGGTGGAGCAACCCCACGATTGTCAACGGCCTGGTCACTGGAGTCACCGTCAACAACTTCCAGCCGGAAATCGTCAACAACACCATCGACCGCAACGTCGACACCTCGCTCTATGGCCTCAAGGCTTCCTGGAAGCCCAGCGAACGCTGGGACCTCGGCCTCGATGTCTATCGCTCAACGGCGAACCGGCCCGAGGGCGGCAACGATACTTTCGTGACAGCGGGCCTGGTCACCGATCAGACCATAGCGCCGGACACGCTCATACTCACGGATCTCCCACATAGCCTGCCCAGCTACAACATCCTGGTGCCACCGAGCCAACTCGGACTGACTGCCTGCCCCGGCAATACCGCCAGCACCACGAACCCAGGCCAGTGCTCGTATGCAGCGTTGCTCAATTCCGGCGCGCTCAATGACAACAAGTTCTGGTCCACTCACTACGATGCGCTCAGTGGCACGACGGTCAACGACGCAGTCAAGAGCATTGCCTTCGATGGCGCCTACAATGCCAACGCCGGAGTGCTGACACGCATCAAGTTCGGAGTCGGCGATACCGAGCGCGAGAAATCGAAGACCGATGTGAGCAATGACTGGACCAACGGTTCCGGCCAGTACGGTTCCCTGTACCTGACCGCGGGCGGCGCCATCCAGCCCAACCCCTACTCGTTCGGGTCGCAGGGCTTCAATGTGATTTCGATGGTCAGCCCGCCCAATTTCATGCAGGGCGCCGGCGGCGATTTTCCTACCACTCTGCCGGTACTGGACGTGCAACAGTTGCTGGCGTTCATGAAAAGTCTCGACGGCAAGCCCAATCCCCAGTTCTGCACCGCGTTGCCGTGCTCGCCCGACCAGCTTTTCAATTTCGCCAATACGCTTCCGCAGCCAAATCCTGCCAACTCTTACGACGTGACCGAGAAGACCCGTACGTTCTTTGTCGAGAGCCAGCTCGCTGGCAACAACTGGTCGGGCAACATCGGTGTACGCGTGGTACGCACCACCACTTCTGCCACCTACGCGCAGACCATTCCCGTTTCGCTGTGGACCAACGATCCCAATGCCTCCACGGTGACCTACACGCTGCAGTATTCTGGAGCGACCACGGTGACCACGCACAATACCTACACCCTGGCGCTGCCCTCGGCGAACCTGGCCTACTGGCTGATTCCAGATCGTTTGCAGCTGCGCGCCGCGTTGGCTGAAACCATGCGGCGTCCAAACCTCAGCGAATTGGCGCCGAATTCCACCAACAACGCCATCAACGGCGAGCCGACGTTGAGTTACAGCGGAACCGCGGGACTGAAGCCGGTCAAGGCTCGCCAGTACGACCTGTCGCTGGAGTGGTATTACCAGCCGCACTCTGCGCTTACTGTCGGTCTCTACGGCAAAAAGATCCGCGACGACATCTTTACCATTTACACACCCGACGTGGACCTGGGAACGATCAAGTACGACGGCGGCCCACCGGGCACGGTGCCAGGCGTGCCGTTCCTGTGGAATATCACGGCACTGGCCAACAATCCCGCCACCAGCTCAATTTCGGGTGTCGAACTGACCTGGCAGCACTTGCTGGACAATGGCTTTGGTATCCACTTCCAGTACACGCATACGCACAGCGGCCCGATCAACAGCGCGCCGCCGACCACGATCTCGGTCTCGCTGATCTACGACAAGGGTCCGCTGAGTGCCGACATCAACTGGGACCACACCGCCGGCTTTGACGTGTTCAGTGGCGAAAGCACGGAAGTGCCGGGCTGGCCAGCAGTCGCCGATGCCTTTTCATGGTTGACCGCGAGCGCCCATTACAAGTTTGGACGCGGCTTTGAAGCCTATGTGGAAGGCAGGAACCTCACCAATGAGATTTCGCGCACCTACCTCAATGGCAATCCGCTGCTGCCCTGGTCCAGCGGCGCTCAAAACACCAGCGCGGTGGGCAATGGCTACGCTTCCTTTGGCCGGATGTTCGTCGCCGGCGTTGCGTATCGCCGCTAAGCCGGCCCGCATTGGGGGAGTGCTCACAACTGAGGGCTCACGTGGCTGCGGGGCTCAGTGCGCTGCTTTGCAGCGCACTGAGCTGTGTACCCGCAGTCGCGGGACAGGGCTCGCAACTCGTGGACGCGGGCACCATCGAGAACGCCGAGCTGCTGGTACGCGCCGAGTCCGATAGCGGGCGGTACGCGATCCGGATGAAGGGGCAGCCGGTAGCTATTCGTGCCGGCATCGCAGCCCTGGTGGATCACCATTGGTTGCGCTCCAGCGAATATCCGCGACATCGGACGGTTCGATCATCGTTCAAAGACGAACTGGGTGCCGGCACCGAGCTGGTCACCACGCACTCTGGCCTGGCTGGAGTTCCAGAACTGGTGAGCGTAACCCGACTGCACACGGCTCCCGTGTTCCTGGAGGTCGCCGCCAGCATTCACAATACAACGGGCCGGCCACTGCGAGTCCAGGCCATTCGCACACTCGACGCGGTTGGCGACCCCACACTGAGTCTCAATGCGCCCGACTCGTCGATCCGCGTGCTCTCGGACAGCTTCAGCGAAGACCGTCCCAGCATGACTTTGCAGGACCTCGGTGCGGGCGGTACGAAGGTCCACACCGGTGTGGGCAGCCAGCTGCTGTTCAATCGGGCCAGCAGGCAGGGTCTGTTCCTGGGGGCGCTCACTTCGAACCGCTGGCTGACAGTGCTGCGCTTGCACGTGGACCCGCGCCTGCGGAAAGTCACTTCCTACGAAGTCGATTCCACCGGCACCACGGAAATCATGAAGTCTTTCGTGCTGAGCTCGCCTGGACCGCGCGCTGCCGAGCCGGTCGAATTGAGCCTGCCGGTCAAATCTGGCGAATCGCTGACGTCGGAGCGAATGATGATCGGCCTTGGGCCCGACTACCACGCGCAACTGGAGCGATATGGCGAACTGGTCCGCCTGCTCCACCACGCGCGTGTGACGGCCCCAACGCCAATGGGATGGTGGAGCTGGACGGCCTATTACCATGGCCTCAATGCGGATACGGCCCTGACGAATGCCGAATTCCTGGCGCAGCAGTTGAAAGATCTTGGCTACAACTACTTCCACATCGATGAAGGTTATGCCTACGCCCGCGGTGAATACACGATTCCGGATGCCACGCTGTTTCCGCAGGGTGTGGCGGCAGTGGAATACCAGGTGAGGGGCCTGGGTCTCATTCCCGGTATCTGGACAGCGCCATTCGAGGCTTCCCGTCGCTCATGGCTGTACAAGGAACATCCGGACTGGCTCGTGCGCGATGCCCATGATGTCCCCATCGAGATCGAGGGACCCGGCGCCAACGAGACCGTATACGCCTTGGACACCACGAACCCCGCCGTGCAGGAGTACCTGCGCAAAACCTATGCGACCCTGGTCAACGATTGGGGTGTACGGTATATCAAGCTGGATTTCATGGACGATACCGCTGTCGAGGGCCATCGCTACCGCCCGGATACCACGGCCCTTGAAGCGCAGCGAATTGGCTTGCAGATCATTCGCGAAACCGTGGGTGACCAGGTGCTGCTCGACAAGGATGGCAGTCCCATGCTCAACCCTGTCGGCATCGTGGATATGGGGCGCACCTCCTGCGATACGGGACACACGTTCCAGGCGACCAGGGAGGCCGCCCCGGGGATTGCTGCCCGCTACTACATGAATCGCAACTTCTTCATAAATGACCCCGATGCGTTCACGGTTTCACGGCAAACCATTCCTGAACAATCGTGGCACGAGAGCCAGGTGCCCATCACGCTGGATGAAGCCAGGGCGTCGATTGCGCTCTCAGCCATATCCGGTGGCATGTTCGAGATCGGTGACGATTTGCCTACCCTGTTTGCCGACCCGGATCGCATGGCGTTGCTGAAGAATTCCGACCTCATTGCCATGGTGAAGCTCGGACGCGCTGCGACGCCGGTCGACCTGATGACCTATGCGTCGGCCGATGAAATGCCCAGTGTCTTCCTGCTGCGCGAGGACGCGCGCCAGGCCGCAGTCATTCTGTTCAACTGGACCGACAAGCCACGCCTCCACACCCTGGCACTCGCCGATCTTGGATGGACTGGCGCACGTGACACGCAGCTCGTGGACGTATTCGATTCAGGGAGCGTGGCGACCTTAAGCGCAGGCTCGTTGTCAGTCGAGCTGCCTGCGCATTCGGCCAGGATCTACAAGTTAATTGACAGGGCCATGCCGGCCATGGCACCGCAACTGCGCACCATTATCCCCACGGATGCCAGAGCCGGCGTCGCCGTCTGGCTTTCCGCACGGGACGAAGGGACAGTACCCGCACTCGCCTATCGCTGGGATTTTGGCGATGGCACCAGCACCATCGGCCCGATCGTGTCCCATGCCTATACGCACGCCGGAGAATTCATGGTCCGGCTGACCGTCGAGGGCATGGAGGGGATACCGTTCGAGAACAGCTGGCCCATCCGGGTGAGTGGCGCGATCGATACGGAGTTCAATGCAGACGCGAAGTCGCGGTTCCTGCCCGTGCACTAGGGCCTGTCTACATTCAGTACGTCGATGCGGCCCTGCGCAATTCTGGGCCGGCCCTGGAAGGTTGCGCTCAAAACGCTTCCATACGGCGTTGTTCGGCGCTTACGTGGAATAACCACGCTGCGCGCCTCGCGCCTTGCCTGAAAGCAATTTGAGCAGCAACGCATCGATGTTCTAAGTGTGAACAGGCCCTATCTGGGCGCGCTTGACGAAGGCCTGCACCATCGAGGTGGCCGTGGCTTCGAGCAGCGGTTCGAGCAGTGCGGCCTTCAGCGGATTGGAGAATTCGAACTGCAGTTGCAGCTCGATGCGGCAGCCGTTGCTGGCCACCGGCGTGAAAGTCCACAGGCCATGCAGCGCTCGTAACGGTCCCGACACCAGTTCCATGCGGATCTCGCGGTGCGGCGTCAGGTGATTGCGCGTCGTCAGCTGTGTGCTCAATGGACCGCGGTGCACCTTCATGCGCGCGACGATTTCACGCTCGTTCTGCATCAGGATCTCGGCGCTCGAGCAGCCCGGCACGAATTGGGGGTAACTGTCGATGTCATTGACGAGCGCGTACACCTGCTCGGGCAGGCGTGCCACCAGCGCCGAGCGCGTCAGGGTTTTCATAGGGTTCCCAGTCTGGAGTAAGGGCGCGGCCGACTCAACCCGGACGCGTACAATGCGCCGATGGTCAAGTCCGAGAATGCAGAGCGCCTGATCGCCGAGAACCGACGCGCGCGCCATGACTATTTCATCGAGGAGCGGCTCGAGGCCGGGCTCGTGCTCGAGGGCTGGGAGGTCAAGGCGATGCGCGCCGGACGCGCGCAGGTCGCGGAGGCTTATGTCCATGTGCGCAACAACGAGGCCTTTCTGATTGGCGCGCACATCTCGCCGCTCAAGACCGCCTCGACGCACAAGGTCGCCGACCCGGTGCGCTCTCGTAAGCTGCTACTCAACCGCAAGGAACTCGATCACCTGGTCGGCGCCGTCGAGCGGCGCGGCTACACGCTGGTGCCGCTGGAGCTGTACTGGAGCCACGGCCGCGCGAAACTCCGGGTTGGTCTCGCCAAGGGCAAGAAGCAGCACGACAAGCGCGCCACCGAGAAGGATCGCGACTGGGAGCGCAACAAGGCGCGGCTACTGCGACACGGTTAACTGTTTGGCACCGCACTGAACGCCTATAGGGCTGCAGTGGTATGATGGCGACGTTTTCCTGAAGGGGGCGACCGGTTTCGACGTGGGTTACGAACCTTCAGGGGCGTGCCGAGGCGCAGTGGCCCTCGTTAATAACTGCTGCAAAACTTAGTTGCCAACGACGACAACTACGCTCTGGCCGCTTAATCCGGCCTAACCTCGGACCAGTTGGTGCCTATGACACTGAACCCGGGGACGCGCTCATAGGATCGCGGTTCACCGTGCTACGGGGTGACACCGTTAAGAGACACCGTCGCTGGTCTGGCGTCTTCCCTGCTGCTCGGGTAGCGACGGATGAGAAACAAAGAGACAGCTACGCGCGTAGATCCTGAAGTCTAGGGCTTGCGGACGGGGGTTCAATTCCCCCCGCCTCCACCAGGTGAACTCAATCTAGCCCGCGCCGATGCGGGCTTTCTTTGCTGTGCTACGTTGTTTTGACGCAGAGCGTCAAGATGTGCCTGCTGCGGCGCGCATGGATCTGGACTTCCGAGCCCAAGCCGCCCTTAGCGAGGAGGCGTGCCAGGGTTGCCTTGGTTGCCTTGGTTGCCGGTGGCGCCCGTGTCACCGGTCGCGCCTGTGTTACCCGTAGCGCCTGTGTTACCCGTAGCGCCCGTGTTGCCCACGTCACCGGTTGCTCCAGTCGAGCCTGTATTGCCAGTATTTCCCGTGTTGCCCGTGTTGCCCGTTGCGCCGGTAGTGCCAGTCTGGCCCGCAGGTCCGGCCGGACCCGGCTGGGCGCAAGCACCCAGCGCCAGCATCATGACAGTTGCGACCAGATATCCAGATTTCATTTGCATGACCATTCTCCGATGAAGTGTACTTGCTCGATGTTGAGACGACGCAGGCTCCACGCACCTGCAAGACAGTCAGGGCAATGATTAGATCAGGAACACAGTTGCCCGGTTCGTTCGATACCGCACAGAGCGGAGTTGGCACGCCAAGTCCCGCATCGCGCTGTTCCTCATTTGCCGGCGCGCAGGTTGTTCAGCGCCAGGTTGCTGGCACTTGCCGGCGGATCCATGTCAACCGTTACGGTGGCCAGAGCACCCAACGCCGATCCGCCCGCCACGCGTTCCAATGTCACGGTAAAAGCCCGACGACCGTGCGACGGCGTGACGGGTCCTTTGACCAGAGGTATGAACAGGGTGCGAACGCCCTGCCCTTCATTGAAGCGCACCAGGCCGGTTCGTGCACCGACGTAGTCGATTTCGCGGTCCTGACTTCGCCTTGCCGCTCGCCACTTGATCGCCCCGCGTNNGAGCCGCTTTACCGCAATAGCAATCAGGGACTGCGCGGCAGTAGCGTAGACCGTTGAAGATTCGAACGACACGACACCATTGTCTTGAAGCCGCGGCCCTGTCGCTGCAGCCGGCAGCGGCTGCACTCCCGCTTCCCGCACCACTTCGGAAACAGGGGTTGCGGATTGCATGGGCGGGACAGTCGCATGCCTTTCCGCGCCGTGAGTTCCATGGCGAAAGAAAACAGCGATGGCAACCACGACAACCCCGGCAGCAACCAGCGGCGCCCAAAGTCGCGTGCGCCAGGAGGTACCTGTGCCGGTTTTGATTCTGTTCGCGCGGTCCAAAGGCGCTACTGGATCGCCCGCACCACGGCGGATCGATTGGGTACTGGATGGCGTCGCCGCGTCAGCCTGCGCGCGCCTTCCGGCCGCCGTCATTTCCAACCGGAATTCCCGCACCGATGCCTGTCGACGCTCACGGTCGCCCGACAGGCCACGTTCAATGACCTTGAACAACTCTGCCGCAATGCTGCGCGCGTACGTTGGGACTGATTTTATGCGGCCGTCCTCGTAAGAGGGGCGGCCGCCAAACGGGTGGCGGCCACCGGTGAGCATCGCGTAGCTGAGACATGCGAGACTGAACACATCATCGCGTCCTTCGGCTTCCAGGCCCATCAGCATCTGCGGACTGGCATACAACGGCGTCGCAGCGACTGTACGGAACTCTCCCACCGGAACACGACTACCCGGTTCCGGCATCGACCCGAAATCAATCAAGACGGCCTTGCCATGCTCGGCCACGATGACATTGGTGGGCTTGAGGTCGCCGTGCAGGATTCCCAGTGAATGTGCATGTTCGAGCGCCGCACAGCAGTCCTCGATGATGCGCACTGCCATCGCGGGGTCAGATTGCGTCCCGTACCACATTTTCACGGTCTGACCCACGATCAGTTCCATGCTGATGAACCAGACATCACCGTCACAACCCAGGTCGAAAACCCGGGCAATGTGAGGGTGCGAAAGACGTTGCATCTGCCGAAATTCGCGTTGCAGGCAGGCCAGCGCCCACCGATTGCCGCGCAATTCAGGTCGCAACGCCTTTATGGCAATCGGCATGGCGGCGCCATCCGCGGACGACACCTGGTGGAGATCCCGGGCACGAAAGACGTGGGAAATTCCACCGCGCCCAATGACGTCTTCCAGCACGTAGCGGGAACACAGCACGGCACCGGAAACCAGGCCAACTGGCGGCGCGCTGACTGCAGTCAGCATTGCTGGCACGCCATGAACTGGCAAGGTTGGTGCTTCGTCAGCGAATGATGCGCCGTGCGCGCAGGCGCCATCCGCAGAAGTCGCCTGTTCCACCACTGACGCTTTACCCATCCGACGTCCCATCACGGGATGATCGGCTTTACACGGTGCCATGAATGCGCTTGCCAGTTGCTGACTGCTGGTGTCTAGCTCAAGTGGAGACTGCCGGTCCCAAACAGGCCCAATAGTCCGGTGAGAATCAGGTACACAGCCACGATGTAGTTCAACAGGCGCGGCATGACGAGGATCAGGATGCCGGCAAGCAACGCGGCCAATGGTCCCAGGGACAGATGCAGGTTCATCACGGCCTCCAGCTGCTGCGAATGACATATCGGCCGTGGCAACTTATGTTGCGTCAAGCGGCATGCTGCAACACTGGTGCATCTGCACACCGGCCGTCTGTTCGGCAGCGAACTGTTGCCGCCCACAGCCCGGACTGCTGCGGGCCGCTGCAGCGGACGCCCTACTCAGCGTTCGTTTCCTTGCCCACCCGATAGTTGAGGCGCAGGCCGATTACGCGCGGCTCGTTGGTCGTTTCGCGCAAGTCAAAGTTGCCGGTGTTGCTGTAGATGATCGCGTTCTTGTCGGTCAGGTTGCGCACGTACAGCTCCGCCAGCCAGTGGCCACCGGCCGGGTTGAGGCCGACGCGCAGGTTGGTGATCGCGTATGGCGGCTGGTCGATGCGCGGAATGCCGTTCGATCCACCCACGTGCAGGTCGTTCCACATGTCGCCCTTGTAGGCGGAGTCGAGCTGGATGTAGCCGGTCAGGTTCGCGCCGAGCGGATGCTGGTAGCGCACGTTCCAGCTGTAGCTCAGGTATGGCACGAACGGCAGCCGCTCGCCCGCAAGGCTCTGGAAAGCGGCGTATGTACTCGAGGTCAGGTGCGAATCGGTGTAACTCACCGCCGCCTGCACCGACCAGTTCTGGCTCAGCTTCAGTTCGGCGTTGGTCTCCGCGCCGCGCG
>PMNQ01000066.1 GCA_003162555.1 Gammaproteobacteria bacterium
CACCATCCAGTGCTTCGACTGGCGGGTACTGAATCTCGTGCATCGGTTGGCGCCAGGCGTCGCAACCGGCGCACTCACTGACCAGCAGGGCGATGACGACACACTCTGCCTCGGCGCGGCAGCGCCTTCCCCGTGGCTGGGCGGTCTCGACGCGCGCCAGTTCGGCGGATCCGTGCCGCGGCTCGCCAAGGCCAGCGGCGCGGGCACCTGGTCACCCGACTACCTTGATCTCAGCGCCGCACAGGTGGCCGAGGCGCATGTACTCGGGTTGCTGGTCGTGCCGTGGACCGTGAATAACCCCGCTGACATGCGACGAATCGTGGCGATGAATGTTGACGGCATGATCAGCGACCGTCCCGATCTGCTGCAGGCGCTGCTGGGCGATCAGTAACCGGGCTGATCAGTGGCCGGGCGGGCGCGCCGCCGCCGCTGGCACTGTGTAGATATCCTTTCCAAAACCCTGCAGATTCGCCTGCGCGGCGAACCCCAGGTGCGGGAGACCCAACAGATCCTCGATACTGCGCAGCAGCGAGTAGTGATTGTAGGCCACGGTCGTGACTGTGCCCGGACGTATGAAGGGCGAGAGCAGCACCGCGCCGATCCGTCCACCGCCCGGTCCGACCAGCCCCGGCCCGTTCATCCCGGTGGGTGAGCGGTAGCCGGGACTCGGGTCGTAAGCAGCAATGTTGGGCCCCGGCAGTTCGTTGCAGCAAGCCGCCGCCACACCGTCACCCGCGCCAGCAGCGCTCCCCTGGCTTTCGTAGTTGTCCGCGATGTCGGCCTCGTCAAAGGTGATGATCAACAGGCCGTCGCGCCGGTAAGCGGGCGAGCTTTGGATCTGCGGCACCAGCGTTTTCAGGAACGCGTCGGCGGACACGAGCCCACCGGGCTCGCCATTCACGCAGCGCGCGCTGCCGCCGCCGTCGTGCCCGTCGTGGCAGAGATTCGGCGTGATGAACACGTAGTTGGGCGTCGATTCCGCCATGCGCAGGTCGCGCGAGAGTTCAGTCAGGTTCACGACATTGCTGGTGCAGGCAGGCATGTCGATGATGGAATGAAAATACACGAAGGGATCGTGGCGCGTGGCGTACTGGTCGCCGATCGTCGCACCCTCGGTGTTGTCCGGCGCGCCGATGCGCGGATGTGCGCACGTGGCGCTCTCGCGCCGCGGATTGTTGCCCATGTCCTCCATGTACGCTTTCCAGCTCAAGTGAGCGCTTTCGAGCTGGTTCGTGATCGTCTGAACGAGTTTGGGATATACGCAGCCCTTGCCGATTGCCTGGCCGTCGCGAGTCATGCCGGTGCTGACGAATTCGGAAAACACTTCGCAATCGAAATTGGTGGCCTGGTTGGGCGCCTGGCCGCTGATCAACGCCAGGTAATTGCCCAGGCTCATGTGACTGATGCCATAGTAATTCGGAACGCTGGCGCCCTGCTGCTGCAGGGACTTCAAGTAGTGAGCAGCTGAGCCAGGGCCGAAGCTTTGCGCATAGCCCTGATTCTCGAGTATGACGATGAACACGTGGCGGATGGGCGGCAGGGCACGGTTCGCGGGCGCCGCCCCACCGGCCGGCGCGGCCAGCACCAGCGTCGCCGACACCAGCATCGCCATCATCAGCGTGGCGAGGCCACACACCCGCGCAGCAACGTAGCTCACCAGGCGCAAACGGCCGCCGTATAGCGCGGGTCGTGCGGCGGTCGGCTGAAGATTTCGCGCACCAGCGGCTCGAACTCAGCCAGCGGCAGGCTGGTGTATTTCGGGTCGAACGAGCACTGATCGTAGTGTTCGCAGAAATGCGCGCAAGCCTCGTACCAGCGATGCTCGCGCAGGCGCTCGCGCATGTCGCGATTCCCGCCCAGATGGTGCACGTAGTAATAGGTCTGGAACAGCCCGTGCTGCTCGACGATCCAGTGCACCTGCTCGCTCACGTACGGACGGATGACTGCGGCCGCAACCGCGGCGTGGTTGTAGGGAGCGAGCAGATCGCCCATGTCGTGGATCAATGCGGCCAGCACCAGTTCGTCGCTGGCGCCGTCGCGGCGCGCACGCGTGGCGGTCTGCAGGCTGTGCTCCAGGCGCGTTACCGGATACCCCTCGACCGAATGGTCCAGGTCGCGCATGGCCTGCAATACCCGCTCGGGCAACTGCAGCGCAAACTCGCGCTCGGACTGGTCGAGCAGCAGGTAATCCTCGCGCGTGCCGGCCTTCATCTGCGTAAAACTGACGAGCCTGTTCATGCGATAATCCGTCGGCTGGGTTCTTCTGGAGTAGCTGCGTGACCAATGCCCCGATTGTAGCCCGACGCCCCTCAGGGCGCGACGCCCGCAGAGCCGAGCGCTCCGGGCCGTTGCCCGATCATCTGCGCCCGGTGAAACCGGGCATGACCAGCGGCCGTTACCGCCCGCTGAGTGACAGCGATGTGCAGCAGATTCACCATACGGCGCTGCGGCTGCTGTCGGAAGTGGGTCTCGCCGATGCAACGCCGTCCGGCATCGAGATCATGACCAAAGCCGGCGCCACGTTGAGTTCGCAGGGGCGCCTGCTGTACCCGCAGTCACTGGTGGAAGACACGCTGGCCAAGGCGGCGCGTAATTTCATATTGCACGGCCAGGATCGCAAGCACGACCTCGAGCCCTGGGGCAAGCGCGCTTATTTTGGCACCGCTGGCGCAGCGGTGAATGTCGTCGAGGCCGACGGCAAGTATCGCCAGTCGACGATCCAGGATCTGTACGACATCGGCCGCATCGTCGATCTGATGGATCACATTCATTTCTTCCAGCGCGCAGTCGTGCCGCGCGACATTCCAGATCCGTTCGAGATGGATTTCAACACCTGCTACGCCTCGGTCATGAGCACCACCAAGCATGTGGGCAGCAGCTGGGTGCAAACCGAGCAACTCGAGGCTTCGCTCGAGATGCTGCACATGATCGCTGGTGGCGAGAAGCAGTGGCGCGATCGTCCTTTCGTGAGCCAATCAAACTGCTTCGTTGTGCCGCCGATGAAATTCGCGACCGACGCCTGCCGCTGCCTCGAGGTCGCGGTGCAGGGCGGCATGCCGGTGCTGTTATTGTCGGCCGGGCAGGCGGGCGCCACTGCACCTGCAGCGCTCGCCGGTGCGCTGGCGCAGGAAGTGGCTGAAGTGCTGGCGGGCCTGGTCTACGTGAATGCGATCAAGCCCGGGCACCCAGCCATCTTCGGCACCTGGTGTTTCGTGTCGGATCTGCGCACCGGCGCCATGTCGGGCGGCAGTCCGGAGCAGGCGCTGCTGTCGTCTGCGGCGGGCCAGATGTCCAATTTTTACGATCTGACAGGCGGCACGGCTTCGGGCATGACCGATTCCAAGATTATCGATGGGCAATCGGGCGCTGAAAAAGCGCTCAACCATGCGTTGGTCGGCAACTCGGGCGTGAACATGATTTACGAATCGGCCGGCATGCACGCCAGCCTGCTGGGCTATTCGCTCGAGAGCCTGCTGATCGACAACGACATCATTGGCGCGGCCCAGCGCACGATCAAGGGCATCGAAGTCAGCGAGGAACGCCTTTCGTTTGAGACCATCAAAGACGTTTGCCTTAACGGCCCGGGTCATTTCCTCGGCAGCGGCCAGACCTTGCAGCTGATGCAGACTGAATACCTTTATCCCGCAGTCGGCGATCGCCGCAGCCCGAACGAGTGGACCGAGCAGGGTTCGACCAACGTCACCGAGCGCGCCAGGCGCAAAGTGGCGGAGATTCTCGCCACTCATTATCCGGCCCATGTGCCGGAGGCCATCGACGCGCAGATCCGCAGCCGCTACCCGGTGCGCCTGCCGCGCGAGGGCATGCGGCCGAAGGCCTGATGTCGATCCCGGATCGCGCCAGCGTCGTGATCATCGGCGGCGGTGTGGCCGGCTGTTCGATCGCCTATCACCTCACCAGGATCGGTGTCACCGACGTTGTGCTGCTCGAACGGAGCCGGCTCACCTCGGGCACGACGTGGCACGCCGCCGGACTGGTCGGGCAGCTGCGCGCAACGCGCAATCTCACCGAACTGGCAAAATACACGGCCGAACTTTACCGCTCGCTGGAAGCCGAGACCGGCCAGGCCACCGGCTTCAGGCAGAACGGTTCGGTCAGCGTGGCGAAGACGCCGGCGCGTTTCGAGGAACTCAAGCGCGGCGCATCGATGGGCAAGACCTTCGGCCTCGAAATCGATGTACTCACGGTGGGCGAGATCAAGGAGCGCTGGCCGCTGCTCGCAATCGACGACCTGATCGGTGGCGTGTTCCTCGCCAAGGACGGCCAGACCAATCCGATCGATACGACGCAGGCGCTCGCCAAGGGCGCGAAGCAGCGTGGCGCGCGCATCTTCGAGAACACCGCGGTCACGAAGATTCGCGTCGAGCACGGCCGGGCAATCGGCGTGGAAACGCGCGACGGGTTTATCGCCGCCGATACGGTTGTACTCTGCGCCGGCATGTGGTCGCACAGCATTGCGCGTGAGTGCGGCGTAGCCGTGCCCCTGCACGCGGCCGAGCATTTCTACATCGTCACCGAACCAATGATAGGGCTCCCGGGCAACCTGCCGGTGCTGCGCGTTCAGGATGAATGCGCGTACTACAAGGAAGACGCCGGCAAGCTTCTGATGGGCTGCTTCGAGCCGGTGGCAAAGCCCTGGGGCATGCAGGGCATTCCGGAAGATTTCAGTTTCGAGACGTTGCCCGAGGACTACGATCACTTCGAGCCGATCCTGGACGCAGCCGTGCGCCGCGTGCCGGCGCTGGCCGACGCCGGCATTCAATTGTTCTTCAACGGCCCGGAGAGCTTCACGCCGGACGATCGGTACTACGTCGGGGAAACGCCGGAAGTGCGCGACCTGTTCGTCGCCACCGGATTCAACTCGATCGGCATCCAGTCCAGCGGCGGCGTGGGCAAGGTGCTGGCGCAATGGATTCTCGACCGGCGCCCGCCGATGGATCTTTGCGATGTCGATATCCGCCGCATCGTGCCTTTCCAGGCCAATCGCCGTTACCTGCACGACCGCACCGTCGAGTCGCTCGGTTTGCTGTATGCGATGCACTGGCCGTACTACCAGTACCAGACCGCGCGCGGCGCACGGCGCACGGCGCTGCACGATCGCCTGCTCGCGGCGGGCGCCTGCATGGGCGAGACCGCCGGCTGGGAGCGGCCCAACTGGTTTGCCGCGCCCGGCACGACGCCGCAATACGAGTATTCCTACGGACGGCAAAACTGGTTTGATGCCTGCGGCGCCGAGTGCCGCGCGGTGCGCGACGGTGTGGCGCTGTTCGACCAGACCTGTTTCGCGAAGTTTCTGGTGCAGGGCGCGGATGCCTGCCGCATTCTCAATCACCTTTCCACCGCGAGCGTCGACGTACCTGCCGGGCGCATCGTGTATACGCAGTGGCTGAACGATCGCGCAGGAATCGAAGCGGACCTGACCATCACGCGGTTGGGCGCGCACGAGTTCATGGTCGTGACCTCCGCGATCTGCCAGACGCGGGATCTCGCCTGGCTCCGCACTCACATTGCGGCCGAGCCGGGCGCGTCCTGCACCGTCACCGATGTCACCGCCGGCATTGCAATGCTCGGCGTGATGGGGCCGCGCAGCCGCGAGCTGCTGCAGTCGCTCTCGGGCGCGGACCTGTCGAACGCCGCGCATCCCTTCGGGCAATCGCGCGAAATCGAAATCGGTTACGCCTTTGTGCGCGCCAGCCGCATCACCTACGTGGGCGAACTCGGCTGGGAACTCTACCTGCCTGCGGAACACTGCCTGGATGTGTACGAGCGGCTGCTGGCTGCAGGCGAGCCACTCGGCTTGCGCCACGCCGGTTACCACGCCATGGGCGCCTGCCGCGTGGAGAAGGGCTACCGGCACTGGAGCCATGATATTGGCGATGAGGACACGCCGCTGGAAGCGGGCCTGGGCTTCACCGTGGCCTGGGACAAGCCTGGCGGGTTTCTGGGGCGCGATGCGCTGCTCGCGCAGCGCGCGCGCGGCACTTTGCCCAAGCGCCTGGTGCAGGTGATGCTGCAGGATTCCTCGGAGCAGGCACCTTTGCTGTATCACGAAGAGCCGATCGTGCGTGATGGCATCATTGTGGGCTCTATCAAGTCAGGTGCCTGGGGACATCGGATCGCACGTTCGATCGGCATGGGCTACGTGTCCTGCGAGGCCAGCGTCACGCGCGAGTGGCTCGAATCGGGGCGCTGGGAAATCGAGGTTGCGTGCCAGCGCTATCCTGCCGCCGTACAGTTGCAGCCCTGGTATGACCCGAAGAACGAACGCATAAAGAGCTGACCGCGGAATCTACCCTAGTAATGTCAAACATGAAGAGTCATGCGCAAGTCGTTGTTATAGGTGGCGGAGCAGTCGGGTGCTCCGCGCTTTACCACCTTACGCAGCTGGGCGTTACCGATGTCGTACTGCTCGAACGCGACGAGCTCACGGCGGGCTCCACCTGGCATGCGGCAGGCAATTGCCCGAATTTTTCCACCTCGTGGAATCTCATCAAGCTGCAGCGGCACAGCACGCGCCTGTACGGAGAACTCGCCGCGCGCGTCGGCTACGACATCAACTATCACGTCACCGGCAGCATCCGGCTCGCGCACACGCCCGATCGTGTCGATGAATTCCGCCACGTGGTCTCGCAGGCGCACGCGCAGGGCATCGAGTTCGAAATGCTGAGTCCCGCGGAAATCGTGCAGCGCCACCCGTTCCTGACCACCGACGGAATCCTCGCTGGGCTCTACGATCCGCATGACGGCGACATCGATCCGGCACAGATGACGCAGGCGCTCGCCAAGGGCGCGCGTGATGCGGGCGCTGAGATCCAGCGCAAGACGCGCGTGACGGCCATTGCGCGCACGCCTTCTGGTGAGTGGCGCGTGGAAACGAACCGCGGCGTCATCACCGCGCAGTCCGTGATCAATGCGGCTGGCTATCGCGGCGGTGAGGTCGCTGCGATGGTGGGCGCATACCTCCCGATCGTGACGCTCTCGCACCAGTACCTGGTGACCGAAGACATTCCCGAGTTGCTGGCGCGCGGCGCTGCGCGGCTCCCGCTGGTGCGCGACCCGGATGTCAGCTATTACCTGCGCCAGGAACGGCACGGACTGATCCTCGGGCCTTATGAATGGCAGGCAACGGCCCACTGGCTGCAGGGCATTCCAGACGAATTCGCGCACCAGCTGTTCGATGACGACACGGGGCGGCTGGAGAAATACATCGAGGCGGCTTGCGAGCGGATACCGATACTCAGTTCCGTGGGCGTGAAGACGGTGATCAACGGTCCTATTCCCTATGCTCCTGACGGCAACCCGCTGATCGGACCTGCACCCGGTTTGCCGGGTTTTTTCCATTGCTGCGCTTTCACTTTCGGAATAGCGCAGGCGGGCGGCGCCGGTAAGTGCATCGCGGAGTGGGTCGCGCATGGGCAGCCGGAGTGGGACATGTGGCCGCTCGATTCCCGGCGCTACCTGGAATTTGCGAACCACAAATACACGCTCGCCAAGGCGATCGAGACCTATCAGCACGAATACGGTATCGGTTATCCGGCCGAGGAACGCGCGGCCGGCCGGCCAGCGAAGAGCTCGCCCGTGTACCAGCGGCTCAAGGACAAGGGCGCGCGTTTCGGCGCTCGTGGCGGCTGGGAGCGTGCGGTTTATTTCCCGCGCAGCAGCGATGCCATCGAGGGACGCGAGCTCTCGTTCAGGCGGCCGGCCTGGCACGCGGCGGTGGCGCGCGAGTGCGAGGCCGTGCAGAAGCGAGTGGCCGTGCTCGATTTGCCGGGTTTCACCAAGTTCGAGGTCAGCGGCTCCGGTGCGGCCGCGTGGCTCGATCACATGGTCGCCGGCACAGTGCCGCGGCCCGGCCGTACAGCGCTGAATTATTTCTGTGCACCGAGCGGCGGCATCGTCACGGAGATGACGCTGACCGGTTTTGCACCCGACCGCTACTGGCTGATCAGCGCCGCCGCCGGCGAGCGCCACGACGAACACTGGTTGCGCGAGCATCTGCCGGCGGGCGGTGGAGTGCACATCGAGAATCTTTCGGCACGTTACGGCACGCTTATCGTAGTAGGCCCAAAATCGCGCGTGTTGCTGGCGCAGCTGACGCCAGCGGACCTGTCGAACGCGGGTTTCCCCTGGCTCTCAATGCGTAGCGTGGAGATCGCCTACACGCGTGCGACCGCGCTGCGCGTGAACTACATGGGCGAGCTGGGCTGGGAACTGCATATTCCGGTCGAACACCTGCTGTCGGTGTACGACCTGCTGTGGGAGGCGGGCGAGAGCTTGGGGCTCAGCGATTTCGGCCTGTACGCGATGGACAGCCTGCGGCTGGAGAAATGCTATCGCGCCTGGAAGGGCGATCTGACCACCGAATACACGCCGTTCATGGCCTCGCTAGATCGCTTCGTCAAGCTCGACAAGCCCGGCGGCTTCATCGGCCAGGAAGCGCTGCGGCGCGAAGCGGCGTCCGGACCGCGCGAACGATTCGTGCCCCTGATCGTCGATGCGGGCGACGCCGATGCGGCAGCGGTCTCCATTGTGTACCGGGGTGCTGAGGTCGTCGGCCTCGTGACCTCGGGCGGATATGGCTACCGGCTGGGTTGCAGTATCGCGCTCGCCTATGTGCGCACGGACCTGGCCGTTGCCGGCACGGAACTCGAGGTCGAGATCCTGGGCGTGCGCAGGCGCGCCGTGGTCGGACGCGAACCGCTCTACGATCCGGAGAATGCACTGCTGCGGAGCTGATTGACCCCTGCGACTGATTGACCCCAGCTACTGATCGGCTTCTGCCACCGGGAGCGAACCATGCGCCGCAGACAATTCGTACACGGGCTTGCCGGTCTCGCCGCCTGCACGCTGACTGCGCCGGCACTGGCAAAAGGCAAACCGATGCGGATCGCTGTCATCGGCGGCGGCATCGTTGGCGCCTCGATCGCGATGCATCTGGCCGAGGGTGGCGCGGCAGTCGTGCAGTTTGAGAAGTTGGCGCCGGCGGCCGGAGCAACCCGCAATTCATTCGCATGGCTGAATGCCTTCGTGGCCGACCGGCACTATCAGGCGCTGCGCTTGGCGAGTGTTGCCGGGTACCGCCGGCTCGATGAGCAGCTGGGGCTGCGCATCACCTGGGGCGGTTATCTGAACTGGGCACGCGATGCCGCAGAGTCCGCGACTGTCAGCGCCAACGCCGCACAGATGGCAGGCACGCCGTTTCCGACCCGTAGTCTGTCGGCGGCTGAATTTACCGCGCTCGATCCGCACATTGAACCCGGAGCAATTGCCGCGGCGATTTACTCTGGCCTCGACGGCCACATCGATCCCGTGCATGCGACGCAGCGATTCCTTGAGCATGGCCATCGGCACGGGGCCCGCCTGGTTTGTCCCGCCGCGGTGGTGGGATTTCGCATGCAGAAGGGGCGGGTGCGGAGCGTGCAGACCAGCGCCGGTGATGTTCCAGTCGATCGCGTGGTGGTCGCGGCGGGCGTCGATACGCCTTCATTGCTGGCCATGGCGGGATTCACGCTGCAATTGCGGCATGCTCCGGGGTTCCTTGCGCACAGCGCGCCGCTGCCGATGCAGACCCGCAGCGTCTGCGATGCGCCGGGTGGCGTGTCATTCAAGCAAATGGCCGATGGTTCGCTGGTCGGCACCGATTCACCGGATCCCCCGGACATTCCCGTGCACGCGCAGATCCGCCAGAGCACGGTGGATTTTCCCGACGACGCCATTCGTGCCATGCACGGCAATCGCGCGCTCGGCAAGATCACGGCTTTCCTGCCCGGCGCGCATGCTGCGACGCTCGACCATGTGACGCTTGGATTCCGCCCCATGCCGATGGATGGATTCCCCGTCGTCGGCCGCGTGCCGGGAGCACCCGATCTGTACGTGGTCGTGACGCACAGTGGCGTGACGCTCGCGCCGATCCTCGGGCAACACGTGCGTACGGAGTTGCTGCACGAACGGGAAGTGACGTCGCTGGCGCCTTACCGGCCCAAGCGTTTTAGCGCCGCGGCTGGCTGATCAGCTCAACCGCTGGCGTGCAGGTGGCCGGAGAACGGCCGGCCGGTGGCCGTCGAACGCACCAGCGCTTCGGCCAGGTAGTCCAGGTCCGAGCCCATGTGCGCGCGCCGCTCGGTAATGCTCGTTTCGACGTGCGGATCCGCGGCGCCCGCACGGCGCGCCGCCGCCAGAGCCAGTTCGATTGAGACGCGGCGCGCGTGTTCAATGGCGGGTTCGGCCGCCTCGTAGTCGCGGCTGCCGGCCGGATCGTGCACGCGAAACACGCTGAAGGAAGGTTGGTCGACGAGCACGTCGATGGTCTGCGCGACGACGCCCGCCACGGCGCCGACGGCATTGCAGACCGCGGCGTACTCTGGAATGACCAATTGCGCGCCGAGCCGGCGCGCGACCTCCGGGTAATAGCCGCCCACGGGNNCAAAACGCCTGCCACATACCAGATCTTCGATCAGCCGGTCGCCAAGCATTCCCCAGGAGCCCTTGCGTGCTTCCAGGCCAGGGTCGTGGGCCAGCGCGGTGGCAAGCACGACGCGCGCGGATTCGCGGATCACGTGCTCGACGATGCGTTCGCTGAACGCCTGTGCGGTGGCTGTTTCGCGGGCGCCCTTGGTGTTGCGCTCTTCGATCGCCAGCATCTGTGCGCCGAGTTCGGCCGCTTCGCGCGCCCAGCCCTGTTGCTGCCCAAGCACATGCATGGCATCGGTCGGCGTGAAGGCCGAAATCGTGGCAAGGCCCGCGTCGGCGAGGCGCCGCAGTGCATCGCGTCCCGGTGCGCTGTGCACGAGCCTCGAGACGCGCTCCGGCTCGCTCGCCAGCGCTTCCCAGACCCGCAGCTCCGCGCCGGCCAGGTGCGCCGGCGCCNNGCCAGCGCGCGCAGGTCCGTGAGCACCGCGGGCGAATGCTGCGCGAGCTGGCACAGCGGCATGGCCTTGCGCGGTCCGACCAGCAGTTGCGCGTGGCGATCGAGCGAGACCTGGCTGTCGCCGCCGAGGCCGATAGTGCGCACGTCGACTGCCTCCACCATGGTGCGCCAGCCGCCGATCAGCGCCCCCTCGGCATTGATTGCCGGACGGCCGTTGCTCACGACCGCGCAATCGGTGGTCGTGCCGCCCATGTCGGAGACCAGGAAATCAGTGTGTCCTGTGAGGTGCCCGGCGCCGACGACGCTGGCTGCGGGGCCTGAGAGTATCGTTTCGACCGGATACTCGAGCGCAATCTCGGCCTTCATCAGTGAGCCGTCACCCTTGACGATCATGAGCGGCGCATCGATCTGTTCGGTCTCGAGCACCGCGGCCAGCGCATTGATCAGGTGGCGGATCTGCGGCGTCAGCCGCGCATTCAATGTTGCGGTCAGCGCCCGGCGTGGCGCGTCGAGCTTCGAGCTCAGTTCGTGCGCGCAGGTCACGGGTTTTCCGGAGCAGGCGCGGATCAGCGCGCGCGCGCGCAATTCATGCGCGGGATTGCGCACCGAGAAACAACTGGCGACGGCGAAACCCTCGACGCGTTCGGCGCAGGCGCGCACGGCGGCGGTGAGTTCAGTCTCGTCGAGCGGCTCGAGCTCATCACCNNTCACCCGCGGCGTTGTGTCCGCCGCGCACCAGCAGGATCGGGCTGGCCGCATCACGTTTCAGCCCGGAGCGCGCCAGCATTGCTTCATCAAATCCGATCAGCACACTGGCGACCGGGCTGAAGCGGCTCTCGACCACCGCGTTGGTCGCGAGCGTTGTCGACACCGACACGAGCTGCACGTCGTGGCGCGCGCGCCCTTGGGGGAGCGATGCGAGCACCGCGCGGATCGCAGCGCCCAGGCCGATCGCCAGATCCCAGTGGGTGGTCAGCGCCTTCGCGCTTGCGACCACGCGCCGCCCGTCCTCGAGCAGCACGGCATCGGTATAGGTGCCGCCCGTGTCCAGGCCGAGCCATAGTGCATGTTGATCTGCTTTACCCACGCCTCCATTGTGTACGACTATGATGGCGCCGGGCAAAGGCGTGCAGGGCGGGCGGACAGCAGATGCAGGACACGCAGGGATCGGCGGCGCCGGCCGGATCGGACGCGGAAGCAGCCGCAATGCGCCGCGGCCAGCTGGTCCCGGTTCGCTGGCGGATATTCGGTTTCCTGTTCGGCATCGGCTTTCTGGCGTACCTGCAACAGCGCAGCCTGACGGTGGCGGCCGCACGCATCATTCCCGAGCTGCACATCAGCCAGATGCAGATCGGTTTTCTCGAACAGGCCTTCGTGATCGGCTATGCGTTGTTTCAGATTCCTGGTGGTGTATTCGGCCAACGTTGGGGCGCACGCTGGACCTTCCTCGGCATTGGATGCCTGTCGTTGCTGGCCGTGACGCTGACCGCGATGGCGCCACTGGCGTTGACCGGCGCCTCGCTGTTCGTCATGTTGATTGCCGCGCAATTCCTGCTCGGTGTCAGCCAGGCGCCGATCTTTCCTGTCTCTACCGGCGTGTTCGAAAGCTGGTTCCAGCCGCAGCGCTGGGCACTGGTGCAGGGCCTGCAGACGATGGGCCTGTCGCTGGGCGCGGCGCTCGCGCCGCCATTCATCGCCGCGCTGATGATCACGATTGGTTGGCAGAAAGCCTTGCTGTGGACTGCAGCTCCCGCGATTCCGCTCTACCTGTGGTGGGCCTGGTATGGCCGCAACAGTCCGCGCGAGCATGCTTCGGTTTCGCAGCGGGAGCTGGATCTTCTGCAGGATACGGGCGCCGAACAAGCCAACGCCAGGCTCTCGCTGCGCGAGTTGCTGGAGATCCTGCGCGATCGCAACGTACTGTTGCTGGCGCTCTCGTACCTGGCCATGAACTACGTGTTTTACCTGCTCGCAAACTGGTGTTTTCTTTATCTGATACAGCAGCGCGGCTTCTCGATGCTCGAGGGCGGGTGGCTCGCGGTTGCACCGCCAATCGCGGCCGGCATCGGCGCCGGCCTGGGCGGCGTGATTGCCAGCGCACTGTTCGTGCGGCTCGGCAGCCGCCGAGGCTTGAGGCTCACACCACTGCTGGCGTTACCGGCGGCCGGCGTACTGTTGATCGTGGCGGTCCATGCCGCCAACGCTTACGTCGCAGTCGCGGTGCTCGCGCTCTGCTATGGCCTGGTGGAATTGACCGAGGGCTCGTACTGGGCCGCCGCGATGACGATCGGCCGCAGCAACACGATGGCAGTCGGCGGCGTGCTGAATACGGGCGGCAATCTCGGCGGCGTGATCGGCATACCGGTAGTGGCGTATCTGTCGGGTCACGGCAGCTGGACTGCGGCGTTCCTGATCGGCACCGGCTTCGCACTGCTCAGCGCGGTCGCCTGGTTGGGAATAGATGCGAGCCGCTGCGTCGGTTCTACGCTGCCGGTGGCGCATCACGAATAAACGCCACGGCGCTGTTGATGTCCGTCGCCACCGGACGATCGTCCACGTAGGTGGGAATTGTCCGGCGCAGCCGCCGGTAAACGGCATCAAGCGCAGGCGCACGCGCCAGCGCCGGATCCTGAAATTCGTAGGCCTGCGTGGCGGCGAGCAGTTCGATCGCGAGCATCGTCTCGAGGTTGCCGATCACGGCGAGCGCTTTGAGCGCGGCGGGTGTCGCGTGCGGGATCTCGTCCTCCTGCAGCCCGGAGCTGACGCCGCCATCGAGACTTGCCGGGGCTGCGAGGCGCCGATTCTCAGCCGCCAGTGACAGCGCGGTGTACTGCGCGATCATGAGTCCGGTCGACACACCCGCGCCGCGGGTCAGAAACGCCGGCAGACCGCTGACCAGCGGATTTACGAGCCGATCGATGCGGCGCTCGGAGGCGGCGGCAACTTTTGCCGCGACGATCGAGAGTCCGTCCATGGCGAGAGCCAGCGCGGTCCCGACCGCATATGCGCCAGAGTAAACGAGCGGCGCAGCTGGTGTTCCCGCCACAATCGGATTATCGGTGACTGAGGCGAGCTCCCGATCGAGCGTGTCCCCGATCGAATCGAGCTGATCGCGCGCCGCGGCGTGCACCTGAGGCACGGCGCGCAGGCTCATCGCATCCTGCGTGCGCGGCGGCGCCCGCGCCAGGATCGCGCTGCCCGCGATAAGCGCCGTGAGCCGCTTGCCGGTTGCGGCCAGCCCCGCTGAACGGCGGAACTGCAGGCTCTCGGCCGACCATGCGCCGGGCTCGTGGCCCAGGTTTTCAAAGCTCATGGCGGCAATCGCATCCGCCCAGCCGAGCAGGCGATGCGCGCGTTCGAGCGCCACGCAGGCCAGTCCGCTCGCGCAGGGGGTGCCGTTGACGAGGCTCAGGCCTTCCTTCGCTTCAAGCTGCAACGGCGCAGAGCCGATGCGTTGCATGGCCTCGGCACCGTCGATCGTGCGGCCGTCCACGCGCACGGCGCCGGCGCCGATCAGCACCAGTGCGATGTGCGCCATGTGGCTCAGGTAACCGATCGAGCCCGCGCGCGGAACCACGGGAATCAGGCCGGCATTCAGCAACTCGATCAGCCTGTCGACGACAATGAGGCGGATGCCCGAATATCCGTGCGCGTAGTTGTTGATGGCGCAGGCCATGATCGCGCGTGTCTCGTGCTCCGGCAGCGCATCGCCCACGCCGCAGGCATGGCTCATGATGATGTTGTGCGAAAGCTGTTGCTGCTGCGCCCGGTCGACAATCACATCGCACAGGGCACCGACCCCGGTGTTGACGCCATAACAGCGTACGCCGCGCTCGACAATGGCTTCCACGAGTGCGCGACTGTGCGTGATACGCGCGCGCGCCGGCGCCGCNNCCAGCCGCAAGCGCTGCAATTTGCGGCCAGCGGAGCGGTTTTTCGAAGAGAATTTCATCCATACGTGGATCTGCAGTAACATGCGCGGATGAACAACCAGCTGCGATTCTATATCAATGGCGCGTGGGTCGAGCCGCTCCAGCCGGCCACGAAAGCAGTCATCAATCCTGCTACGGAAAAGCCCTTTGCCACCATCTCGATGGGATCGGCCGCCGACGCTGTGCGCGCAATCGCCGCGGCGCGCGCTGCATTCCCGGCGTTCTCGCAGACCACCAAGGCCTATCGGCTTGGGCTGCTGCAGAAAATCCTGGCGCTGTACAACGAACGCGCCGAAGAAATTGCCCAGGTCGTATCCGACGAAATGGGCGCACCGCTTCAGTTCGCGCGCGACGCGCAGGTGTGGGCGGGCAGGGCGCATCTCGAGGCCACCATCGAGGCGCTCAAGTCCTTCGAGTTCGAGGAGCAGCGCGGCGGCAC
>PMNQ01000108.1 GCA_003162555.1 Gammaproteobacteria bacterium
GAACTGGCCGCTGAACCAGATCGTCACGAAGGTAGCGCCAGCGCTGGCGGCCGGTTGCACGATGGTGCTCAAGCCGAGCGAAATCGCGCCGCTCGACGCCATCATCTTCGCGGAGATTGTCGACGCCGCCGGTGTGCCACCAGGCGTCTTCAACCTCGTCAACGGCGACGGCCCGACCGTGGGCCAGACGCTGGCGAGTCACCCGGATGTCGACATGGTGTCGTTCACCGGTTCCACGCGCGCCGGCATCATGGTCGCCAAGAGCGCCGCGGATACGGTCAAGCGCGTGACCCAGGAGCTCGGCGGCAAGTCCGCAAACATCATCCTGCCAGACGCCGATCTGCAGAACGCCGTGACGCAGGGCGTCGCGGCCTGTTTCGGCAACAGCGGCCAGTCCTGCGATGCGCCGACGCGCATGCTGGTGCCGAGGGAAAAACTCGAGGCCGCGCTGAAGATCGCCAAACAGGCCGCCGAGAGCCACACGGTGGGCGACCCGCGCGGTGAGGGCATCCAGCTCGGACCGGTAGTGAGTGAGGCGCAGTTCAACAAGATCCAGAAGCTCATTGCCGCTGGCATCGCCGAAGGCGCGCCGCTCGTGACCGGCGGGCCGGGGAGGCCGGCGGGACTCGATCACGGTTATTACGCGCGCCCAACGGTGTTTGGTCCGGTGCGTCCCGACATGACGATCGCGCGCGAGGAAATCTTCGGACCCGTGCTGTCGATCATTCCCTACGATTCCGAACAACAGGCAATCGATATTGCGAACGACTCCGTCTATGGGCTCGCAGCCTACGTGCAATCGGGCAGCCCCGAGCATGGGCGTGCCGTGGCCAGGCAGCTGCGCGCCGGCCAGGTGCAGCTGAACTACCCGGACTGGGACACGATGGCGCCGTTCGGCGGTTACAAGCAGTCCGGCAACGGGCGCGAATACGCGGACTGGGGCATCAGCGATTTCCTCGAGATCAAGGGCGTTGTCGGCTTTGGCGCGTCGGCCTGACTTCGTACCCCTCCGCTTCCGGCTGGTCGTCGATCATCTCTGCCGGGAAACCCTGACCCAGCACCTTGACGCCGCAGGCGTCCTCGAGCCGCCGGATGATATTCGGTGAATGTTCGCGCGGCCCGTAACGGCGCTCGCCGTCGCGGAAAATGCCGAGCACCAGCGGCGACAGTTCCAGTGGCACCTTCAGCTCCTGCGCCAGCTGATCGAACAGCCCCACATCCTTGATGACCAGGTCCATGGTGAAACCGATGTCGCGGCTGCCATTGAGGATCACCTGCGACTCGGTCTCGTGCACGAAGGAGTTGCCCGAGGAAATGCGGATCGCCTCGTAGGCAGTGTTCATGTCCATGCCCGCCACGCGGCACACCGTCAGTGCCTCGGCGAGCGCAGCCAGGTGTACGGTGCACAGGTAATTGGTGACCACCTTGAGCGCGGAGGCCGAGCCCAGCGGCCCGGTATGCAGGATCTGCCGGCCGAGTATTTTCAGCACCGGCAATATGCGCTCGAACGCGGCACGGCTGCCGCCAGCAAAAATCGAGATGTTGCCGGTCGCGGCGCGGTGGCAGCCGCCCGAAACGGGACAATCCATCGCCATGCCGCCACGCGCTTCGACGAGTGCGCCGATGCGCTTTACCTCGGCCGCATCGGTCGTGCTCATCTCGAGCCAGATCTTTCCGGCCGCGAGCCCGGCGAGCACGCCGTCCGCACTCTCCAGCACCGCGCGTGAGGCTGCCGGGGAGGGCAGGCAGGTGATGACGATATCCACCGCCTCGGCCATCGCTTTGGGAGAGGCGGCGCTGTGCGCGCCCCGGGCGACAAAGTCCGCGACGCGCCCGGCGTCGAGGTCCAGTACGCCAAGGTTCACGCCATGTCGTAGCAGGCTCCCGGCGAGCTTGCCGCCGACGTTGCCCAGCCCGATGAACCCGATCCGCTGTTTGTCCACGCGCTCACCTCTGCATTCGACCTGGAAATTCCGGCACAACAGTGTACACAGCCCGGCACGGCGCTTTTACGAGGGAAGTGCCCGCCCGGGTCATCGCAAAAAGGCATATGAGGGCACTGCACTATCTGAAAATGCGGGCGCAGCGCACGGCCCGCGCCTAGGCAGAACAAGGCGGCGGTTTTCAGGCAATATCGGTGTGCCAGCTGCAAACCGGACAACGAATAACATGACTGGACCGGGTGGAACTACGACTGCTGCACCGACGATGGCGTACCGCTGGTACGTGCTGATCCTGATGGTCTCGGTCTACACGCTCAGCATCACCGATCGCTACATGATCACGCAGGTGCTCGAACCGATCCGACTGGAACTGCACCTGACTGCTGGAGGGGTCGGTGCGCTGACGGGCCTGGGGCTGGGCCTGTTCTATATCACCATGGGATTTCCGATCTCCTGGATGATCGACCGTGGCAGCCGGCGCGCCATCGTCTCCGCCTCGATCATCGGCTGGTCTGCGATGACCGTGGCGACCGGCCTGTCGCGAAATTACTGGCAACTGCTGGTTTCGCGCGTCGGCATAGGCGTCGGTGAGGCGGGCGGCACGCCGGGCGCGAATTCGCTGATCTCGGATTATTTCCCCGCGTCGCGGCGGCCGATGGCGGCGACCGTGTTCTCGCTCGGCGCGCCGATCGGTGCGTACTTTGCCTCCGACACGACCGGCGCCATTGCCGACCTGCATGGCTGGCGCGCGCCGTTCCTGTGGCTCGGTTTGCCGGGCGTGATCGTCGGCCTGCTGATTTATTTCACGGTGCGCGAGCCGCGCCGCGGCAATCTTGACGCCCACATTGCCGATGCGAAGCCCTCGGTCATGGATGCTATGCGTTACCTTTGGACGCAGCGCTCAGCCGTGCATGTGATGGCCGCCAGTGCGCTGACGGCACTGTGGGGCTGGGGACTCATGTACTGGACGCCGACTTTCCTGAACCAGGTGTATGGACTGTCTTCCGGCCAGGCCGGAGCGATCACGGGCAACATCCACCTGTTCGGCGGCTGTGCGGCCACGGTGTTTACCGGCTGGTTGCTGACGCGACCCTCGATGGCGGATCCGCGCCGGATCGTGCGACTCATGGGCTGGTGGATCGGTGCTGCGACGCTCGTTTCGCTGGTCATTTACACCACCCACTCGCTGGCGCTGGTGAAAATTCTGTTCTGGCTGTTCATCCCTTCGATCTATTTCTACATCGGACCGTGTTTCGGACTGCTGCTGAATCTGGCCGAGCCGCGCATGCGCGCTGTGTTCTGCGCCGCGACGCTGTTCGCCGCGAATTTTCTCAACCTGATCGTGGCTCCGGTCGGCGTCGGCAGCATTGCCGACTGGCTGGGCCCGGGTCACGTCGAGACACCCGAGTCGCTGCGCATTGCCATGCTGTGCCTGGTGCCGACCGGGCTGTGGGCGAGCTTTCATTATTTCTGGTCGACGCGCCGGATCGTCGCCGACCAGGAGCGCGCCACCGGTATTGCGCTGACGGCGCCAGCCTGACCTTTCGGACCCGCGCATGACTCTCAAATACATAAAGACCTTCGTGGTTGGCAATCCGCCGCCGCACTATGGCGGCCGCTACTTCGTGTTCGTGAAGCTGACGACCAACAGCAATGTCAGCGGCATTGGCGAGGCTTATTGCCTGCCGTTTCATCCCGACATCGTCGTGAAGATGATCGAGGATGTGTTCGTGCGCTACCTGCAGGGACAGGATCCGCACGACATCGAAACCATGTGGCGTCGCGTGTATTCAGCCGGATTCACGCAACACCCCGATCTCGCGTTGATGGGCGTGCTGAGTGCGCTGGAGATGGCCTGCTGGGACATCATCGGCAAGGAAGCGGGGCAGCCCGTCTACAAACTGTTGGGCGGACGCGTGCATGAACGGCTGCGGTCCTATACGTACATCTATGAGCGCCCCGGCGACAAGACCAATGTCTATCAGGATCCGGACTTGTCGGCACAGCGAGCGGCGGAGTGCGTGGCGCAGGGATTCACGGCCATCAAGTTCGATCCGGTCGGTCCGTACTCGGCCTTCGATGGCCGGCAGCTCTCGCTCGAGGCGCTGGATCTCTCGGAACGATTCTGTCGACAGTTGCGCGAGGCAGTCGGCAGCAAGGCGGATCTGCTGTTCGGCACCCATGGCCAGATGACGGCGGCTGGCGCGATCAGGCTCGCACGCCGCCTTGAACCCTACGATCCGCTGTGGTTCGAGGAACCGGTGCCGCCCGATGCGCCCGAGGAGATGGCGCGGGTTGCGCGTGGCACGCGCATCCCGATCGCGGCCGGCGAGCGCCTGACAACCAAGTACGATTTTGCGCGGCTCCTGAAGCACGGGTCGGCCGCAATCCTGCAGATGAACCTGGGCCGGGTTGGCGGGATTCTCGAAGCGAAGAAAATCGCCGGCATGGCCGAGGTGCATCATGTGCAGATCGCGCCGCACCTGTACTGCGGCCCGGTGGTCGGCGCGGCCAACATCCAGCTCGCCACCTGCAGTCCGAATTTCCTGATCCTGGAGAGCATCGAGCGCTGGGACGGGTTCCACGCCGAGATCCTGCGCAAGCCCATCCGCTGGAGCGAGGGCTTCGTGATACCGCCGACCGAGCCCGGCCTGGGCGTCGAGCTGAACGAGGAAGTCGCGCTCCGCAATCCTTACCGGGGTACGCAGCTGCATCTCGAGATGGCCGGGCACCCGATCGTCTAGGGCTTGCTCAAATTTAATACGTCGCACGTGGAAGCAGTCGATTACATCATCGTCGGCGGCGGCACAGCCGGCTGCGTCGTTGCCGAACGCCTGTCGGCCAGCGGACGCGATCGCGTACTGCTGCTCGAAGCGGGAGGCTCAGACCAGCGATTCTGGGTGCGCGTGCCGATCGGCTACGGGCGCACTTTCAACGATCCGGCGGTGAACTGGATGTACGAAGCCGAACCCGAAGCCTCGCTCGGCGGCGTGCGCAGCTACTGGCCGCGCGGCAAAGTGCTCGGCGGTTCCGGTTCAATCAATGCGATGGTCTACGCGCGCGGCCAGCCGCGCGACTACGACGACTGGCGCGAGCTCGGCAATTCGGGCTGGGGCTGGAGCGATGTGCTGCCGCACTTTCAAGCGATCGAAAGCCGCGGCGATGGCGTCGGCGACGGAGAACGCACGAGTGGGGGCGCGGTCGCGAATAGTGCGCGGCCGGCGCTGCGCATCACTGATGTGTCGGCGCAGGCGCACCCGCTGGTACGCGCCTACATTGAGGCCTGCGGCGCGCTGGGGTATCCCTTCACACCGGATTTCAATGGCGCGCAGCCCGAAGGCGTCGGCATCTACCAGATCACGACCCGCAACGGCCTGCGCGATTCGACCGCGACGGCCTGGTTGCGGCCCGCGCTCAGGCGAAGGAATCTGCAACTGCTGCTCGACTCGCAGGTGCTGCGCATCGAATGCGCCGCACGCCGCGCGACCGGCGTGCGATACACGCGCGGTGGCCAGATGGTGTCAGTGCGGGCCAACAAGGCCGTGGTGCTGTGTGCCGGCAGCGTCAACTCGCCACAGCTGCTGCAATTGTCTGGCATCGGACCTGCATCGCTGCTGCAGGGTCTGGGAATCCCGGTAATCCATGAACTCTCCGCAGTCGGCCGCAACCTGCAGGATCACCTTGGCATCTCCTATTTCTACCGCTCGCGCGTGCCCACGCTGAACAACCGGCTCTATCCCTGGTGGGGAAAAGCCGCGGCCGGCCTGCAATACGCGCTGACACGTCGAGGTCCGCTGTCGATGAGCGTCAACCAGGGTGGCGGATTCATCAGGAGCGATCCGTCACTGCGCGCGCCCGATCTGCAGCTGTATTTCAATCCGGCCAGTTATACGAGCAGCCGCACACGGACCCGGCGCCTCATGAACCCCGATCCGTTTCCGGGCTTCCTGCTGTCGTTCAACTCCTGCCGGCCAACCAGCCGTGGACACATCGCTGTGCGCTCAGCCGATCCGCAGCAGCAGCCGGCGATCTTTCCGAATTACCTTTCGACCGAACAGGACCTGCAGGACGTGTACAAGGGCGCAAGGCTCATGCGGGCCCTTGCGGCAACCGAGCCGCTCGCCGCACTGATAGACCATGAGATGCAGCCGGGCGCGGCGAAGACCAGCGAGGCGGAGTTGCTGCAGGATTTTCGCGAACGGGCCGGCACCGTGTTCCATCCGGTCAGCACCTGCATGATGGGACCGGCGCCTGACCATGCCGTCGTCGATGCTCGGTTGCGCGTGCACGGCATCGCTGGTTTGCGCGTCATCGATGCGTCAATATTTCCGACCGTGACCTCCGGCAATACCAATGGACCGACGGTCATGGTGGCGGACAAGGGTGCCTCGATGCTGTTGGCGGATTCGGAGTGAACACCATGCGCATTAAACAGATCTACGTTGCGATCACCGCGCTGGGCGTGACTTCGATCGTGCCCATGTTCGCCATGGCGCAAACGATGGAGGCGCCGAGCCGGCCGGTCGTGGATTCTCCCGAACTCGCCGCGCTCGGCCCGCTCACCGTCGGCGTGCGCACGATCACGCTGGTGGATCACAACGCGGACGACGTGGCCGCACCTCACGCCGATCGCCGCCTGACGATCGACATCTGGTATCCGGCACACGCTGCCCGTGGCGCGAAAGCTGCGCACTACGATGGCAGCCTGCCCGCGGAGAAACCGGGACCACCGGCCACGTTCTCGGTGCCCGGCATCGCGGTCCGCAATGCCGCGGCGATTGCGGGTCACTATCCGCTCGTCGTCGTCTCGCACGGCCGCAGCAATGCGACCGCAGCGCTCAGCTGGCTCACCGAGAACCTGGCCTCGAAGGGTTACGTTGTAGCCGCAATCCGCCATGCCGATCTGCCTCGGAGCGAAGCCGCTGAAGGCCCCGAGATGCTGTTGCGCCGGCCGCTCGACATCGCATTCGTCACCCGCTCGCTGCAACGATCGCTGGCAGACGAAGGACTCATCGATCCTTCGCGCACAGCGCTGATCGGTTATTCGATGGGCGGCTATGGCGTGCTGATCGATTCGGGCGCGGCACTCGATCCGGAGGGCGGGCCGTGCAAGTGGGTGCCTGGCGGATTGATGATTCCATACGCGGCTGGCGGCAAGCTGCAGGATGCGATCCAGGTGTCGAATCTGAAAGCCGTGGTAGCCATCGCGCCATGGGGAGGTGCGGTCGGCGCCTGGGGAAAGACGGGGCCAGAGGGCGTCACGGCGCCGCTGTTGCTGATTGCCGGTGACCGCGACCACACGGTGGACTATGCAAGCGGTGCGCGCGCGTTCTTCGACGCTGCAACCAGCGCCAGGCGCTATCTGCTGACCTATCACGGCGCAGGTCACGCACTCGGCCTCGGGCCGGTGCCACTGACGATGCGCGGCAGCACCTGGGATATCAGCTGGTTCGAAGACCCGGTCTGGCGGAAAGACCGCATCATCGCCATCAACCTGCACATGATCACCGCGTTCCTCGATCGCTTTGTGAAGGGCGATGAGAGCCGCGCGGCCTATCTCGACGGTCCGGTTAGCGAGTCCGCGGCCGGAACCTGGCAGGCGCCGCAAGGTACGCTGTTCGACGCGCGCAGCCCGGGCACGAGTGGCATCACGTTGTGGAAGGGCTTCCAGCGCGACTACGCCGAGGGTCTTGAGCTCCTGCGGCGCGATGCGCTGGTTGGTGGATCCACGCAATGAGTTCCAACTCGTGAGCGCCATCACGCTGCTTGATGGCGGCATGGGTCGCGAACTCAACAGGATGGGCGCGCCGTTCCGGCAGCCCGAGTGGTCTGCGCTCGCACTGCTCGAGGCCCCGCAGTTCGTGACCCGTGCACACGAGAGCTACGTTGCCGTGGGCGCCGATGTCATCACCACCAATACCTACGCTGTCGTGCCCTTTCATATCGGCGCGGATCGCTTCAAGGCGCAAGGCCGTGCGCTTGCAGAGCTTGCCGGGCGGCTCGCGCGTGGCGTCGCTGATCGCGCATCGCGGCCGGTGATCGTGGCGGGCTCGCTCCCGCCACCCTGCGGTTCATATCGGGCGGAATGGTTTGATGTCGCAGTGGCACGTCCAATCGTGAAAACCCTGATTGATGCGCTGGAACCATGGGTGGATATCTGGCTGGCCGAGACGCTGAGCCGCATCGCCGAGGCCGAACTCGTACGTGAACTGATCGGGCCGGCCTCCGACCCGCGCGTGAAGGCGCTGTGGCTTTCATTTACCGTGGAAGACGCAGCGGGTACGAGCGGCCCGGCGCGACTGCGCTCCGGAGAGCCAGTGGCGGACGCCGCAGCCGCTGCACTGCGCCTTGGCGCCGGGGCGTTGCTCTTCAATTGCAGCCAACCCGAGGTGATGGGAGCCGCGGTGGAAGAGGCGCGACATGTGCTGCAAACCGCGGGCCCGACCGCGGCCAACGTGCGGATCGGTGTGTACGCCAATGCCTTTCCGCCTGTAAACGCCGAGGTCGCCGAGGCCAACGTGGGACTCAGCGCAATCCGCGCCGACCTGACGCCCGCGGCCTATCGCGCCTGGGCCGAGGACTGGGCCGCGCGTGGCGCGAGTATCATCGGCGGCTGCTGTGGAATCGGCCCGGAGCACATTGCCGCACTGCGCGCCGACCCCTGACCCAAGGACTGCGAACCCGCCATGCAACCGAATTTCCTGATCCTGATGGCCGATCAACTCACGGCCGCTGCGCTGAGCAGCTACGGCGGCAAGGCAAAGGCGCCGTACCTCGACGCGCTGGCCGCGGGCGG
>PMNQ01000007.1:0-9195 GCA_003162555.1 Gammaproteobacteria bacterium
CTGCCGACCCTCAACGTCTACAAGGGCGGGCAGCTCGTGAAGCAGATCGTGGGGGCCAAGCCCAAGGCCGCTCTCCTCTCGGATCTCGCCGAGTTCCTGTAGGGAGCATGACGCCTCCCGTCACACGCCGGGGGGACACCGGCGCGGCGGTCGCGGAGATCCGTGATCGTCTCGGTCGCCTCGGCCTGCTCCCGTCCGCGGAGCCGCCGGTCGACCCTGCGTCGATGTGCTTCGACGACGAGGTCGACGTCGCCGTGCGCGCCTTCCAGCAGCAGCGCGGCCTCACCGTCGACGGCATCGTCGGACCCCAGACCTTCCGTCGCCTCGAGGAGGCGCGCTGGTCGATCGGCGACCGCGTGCTCTCCTTCAGTCCGACGCACCTCGTGTCCGGCGACGACGTGCTCGCCCTCCAGCAGCGGCTCTCCGCCCTCGGCTTCGACCTCGGGCGGGTCGACGGCCGCTTCGGCACCCGCACCGACACCGCGCTGCGCGAGTTCCAGAGCAGCGTCGGGGTCGACGCCGACGGCACGTGCGGGCCCGAGACCTTCCGGGCCCTCGCGCGGCTGGCGCGCACGATGAGCGGTGGCGGCACGGGCGCCGGTGCGTCCGCAATGCGCGAGCTGCACGCGCTCGAGTCGCTGTGCAGCGGCGTCGCCGACAAGGTCGTGGTGATCGACCCCGGCCACGGCGGCGAGGACCCGGGCGCCATCGGCCCCAGCGGGCTGCGCGAGAAGGACGTGGTGCTGTCGGTCGCGCTGCAGCTGCGCGAGCGGCTCAACGCCCTGCCCGGCCTGCGCGTGATGATGACGCGCGACGCCGACTTCTTCGTGCCGCTGCACGAGCGCGTGAAGAAGGCGCGCCGGGTCCAGGCCGACCTGTTCGTGTCGATCCACGCCGACTCGGTGCGCGATCACAGCATTACCGGCGCGTCGGTCTACACGCTGTCCTATCACGGCGCTTCGAGCGAGGCCGCACGACGGCTCGCCGACCGTGAAAATGCCACGGTGCTAAAGGGCGGCGTATCGCTGGCCGACGTCAATCCGGCTCTGGCCTCGGTGCTGCTCGACGCCGCACAGTCGCAGATCATGGGCGCCAGCGTCGAGGCGGCCGACCAGGTGCTGGGTGCGCTTGACGACGTGGGCGCGGTGCGCAAGAAAGCCGTGCAACACGCCGGTTTCATGGTGCTCAAATCGCCCGATGTGCCCTCGATGCTGGTCGAGACCGCCTATATTTCCAATCCGTCCGAGGAACGAAAGCTCCGCAGCGCCTCCTATCAGGAGCAGCTCGCGCGCGCTATCGAATCGGGCGTCGTCAATTATTTCCAGCATCATCCGCCCGATGGCACCAACTACGCCAACCGCCGCCGCGACGGCGATACTGTGGAGTCCGACTCCGGCGTGTAGACTGCGCGGCCTGTCGTCCGCCGCGCACGCATGCCGATACGCCTTTTACCAGCCACCCTGATCGACCAGATCGCCGCCGGCGAGGTCATCGAGCGGCCGGCCTCCGTCGTCAAGGAACTCATCGAGAACGCGCTCGACGCTGGCGCGCGGCGCATCGAGATCGATATCGAGCAGGGCGGGCTGGGACTCATGCGCGTGCGCGACGACGGCATCGGCATCGATGCCGCCGAGCTGCCGCTCGCCGTGCAGCGGCACGCGACCAGCAAAATTGCCACGCTCGAAGACCTCGAGTCGGTCGCGAGCCTGGGGTTCCGCGGCGAGGCGCTGCCTTCGATCGGTTCGGTGGCGCGCCTGCGCATTGCCAGCCGCACCGCCACGGCGGACGCGGCCACCGAGCTGCGCGTGGCGGGTGGCGTGCCTGCCGAACCTCAGCCCGCAGCACATCCGGTCGGCACTACAGTGGAGGTGCGCGACCTGTTCTACAACGTGCCGGCACGCCGCAAGTTCGTGCGCACCGAGCCCACGGAGTTTGGCCACATCGCGCGCACCATCGAACGGCTGGCGCTGGCGGCGCCCGCGGTTGCGTTCCGAGTACGGCATAACGGCCGCCAGACACTGGATTTGCCGGCTGCGCACGATGCCGCCGGACAGGGCGAGCGCGTCGCGCGTGTGCTCGGTGCGGAGTTTCTCGCGCGCTCGCTGCCCGTTGCCCAGGATGGCGCGCTGCAATTGCGCGGCTGGCTCGGGCTCCCGACCGCTGCGCGCGCCAACTCGGACGGACAGTTCTGGTACGTCAACGGCCGGCCAGTGCGCGACCGGCTGCTCGGCAACGCCGCGCGGCTGGGATATCGCGATGTGCTGTACCACGGCCGGCATCCGGCCTACGTGCTCGAACTGCGCCTTGATCCGCGCCTTGTCGACGTCAATGCGCATCCGGCCAAACTTGAAGTGCGCTTTCGCGAAAGTCGCGCTGTGCACGACTACGTGTTCCGCGCCGTCGAGCGGGTGTTGGCGGCACACAGCGCGGGGAGTGGACCGCCGGCGGCCATGATGGGCACCGCGTGGGCCGCCACACCAGGCGCCACGATCGGGGCTGCACCGGATGCGGTGGCCCAGCCGGATCCACGCCCGCAGCGCTTCGATTTCGGATCCGCGCCCGCCGCGAGCGAGTGGGCGCGCCAGGCCTGGCCTGGCGGCGCAGCAGCCACCAGGGTTGCCGATGCGAATGATGAGCGGCCGCTCGGCACGCCGTTGGCGCAGCTCCACGGCCTGTTCGTACTGGCGCAGAATCGCCGCGGGCTGGTGCTGATCGATATGCACGCCGCGCACGAGCGCGTACTCTACGAAGCATTCAAGGCGCAGCATGAGGCGGGTGGGGCGCCGGCCGCGCAGCGCCTGCTTGAGCCGCTCGCCGTCGCGGCGGCCGAGCACGAGATCGAGACGCTGCTGGCCGCGAGCGATGATTTCGCGCGTGTGGGCTTCGAGCTCGAACGTCTGGCTCCTGGCCAGTTGGCGGTGCGCGCGGTGCCAGCGCTGCTGGCGACGGCTGATGTGCCAACTCTGCTGCGTGAAGTGCTGCGCGACCTGGCTGGCGAGCGCGGTGCGCATCACCTGGACGGCGCGGCGCATCGCGTGCTGGGCACGCTGGCCTGCCGCAGCGCCATCCACGCGCACCGGCGCCTCAGCCTGCCGGAGATGGATGCGCTGCTGCGGCAGATGGAGGCCACGGAGCGCTCCGGCCAGTGCAATCACGGGCGCCCGACCTGGACCGAGCTGTCTTTGCCTGAGCTCGATCGCCTGTTCCTGCGCGGCCGATGAACGCGCCGCTGGCGCTGGTACTGACCGGTCCGACCGGCAGCGGCAAGAGCGATTGGGCCATGCGGCTGGCGCAGGAGCTGCCCATCGAGATCATCAGCGTCGATTCGGCGCAGGTGTATCGCGGCATGGATATCGGCACAGCGAAGCCTTCGGCCGCCGTGCGTGCGCTTGTGCCGCACCACTTGATCGATATCCGCGATCCGGCCGTACGCTATTCGGCCGGCGAGTTCACCCGCGATGCACGTGCCGCGATCGCAGCGATTCACGGACGCGGGAGACTGCCCGTGCTCGTTGGGGGCACATTGCTTTACCTGCGCGCACTGCTGCGCGGCATGGCGGAACTGCCCGCGGCCTCGGCCGAAGTCCGGGCGCAGCTCGAGGCCGAAGCCGCGGAGGTTGGTTGGGCCGCGTTGCACACGCAATTAGTACGAGTCGACCCACAGGCCGCGGCCAAAATTCATCCGCACGACCCGCAGCGCATCCAGCGCGCGCTCGAGGTCTATCGACTGAGCGGCCGTACCATCAGCGACTGGCAGGCGGCCGCGACGCCGCCGTCCGGCGAGGTGCGCTGGCTGCAGTTTGCGCTGATTCCGGGTGAGCGCGCGGCGCTGGCGCGTACGCTGGCGACGCGCTTTGAATCCATGCTCGAAGCAGGACTCCTGGCGGAAGTGACAGCCTTGTATCAGCGCGGTGACCTGAACGCGGAACTTCCGGCAATTCGTGCGGTCGGTTATCGGCAACTGTGGGCGCATTGCGCCGGCGAGACAGGGCTTGCGGAAGCCGTGAGCAAGGCGATCGCCGCCACCCGGCAACTGGCCAAGCGCCAACTGACCTGGCTACGCTCGGAAGCTGCGTACGAGACACTCGAGCCGGGCGATTCGGCCGGTATTGCACTGATTTTGCGCGCAATTGCCGCCTCCGGTTTCGTGGCCGGAAGGCCGCCCGAATGCTAGAATTGATCCCGGTCCCTAGCTGACAGGCCCGCGGGACATCTGAAGCAGCTGAAAAATAAGGAGAACAGCTCATGGCCAAAGGCCAATCCCTCCAGGATCCGTTTCTGAACGCGCTGCGCAAGGAGCACATTCCGGTGTCCATTTACCTGGTCAACGGCATCAAGCTGCAGGGCCAGATTGATTCCTTCGACCAGTTCGTCGTGCTGCTGAAGAACACCGTCAGCCAGATGGTCTATAAACACGCGATTTCCACCGTGGTTCCGGCGCGCGCCGTACAACTGGCGAGCACTGACGGCACGGAGAGCCCAGCAGAGTAATGCGACTGCACCGCAGCCTGCATGTTTGAACGCCCTCGGAGCGGCGAGCGCGCGGTACTGGTGCGCTTAGGGCTCGGTGAGCCGCTGCGCCGCGAGGACCTCGAGGAATTCCAGCAACTGGCCCGTTCGGCCGGTGCGACGCCGGTGGCCACGGTGACCGGGCGGCGCGAACGCCCCGACCCGCGCTATTTCGTCGGCAGCGGCAAGGCCGAAGAGATCGGTGCCGTCGCCGCGGCCGAATCGGCCGACGTGATACTCATCGATCATCCGCTCTCGCCCAGCCAGGAGCGCAATCTCGAAAAACTCACCGGGCGGCGCGTGCTCGATCGCAGCGGGCTGATCCTCGACATTTTCGCGCAGCGCGCGCGCAGCTTCGAGGGCAAGCTACAGGTGGAACTCGCGCAGCTCAAGCACCTGTCAACGCGCCTGGTGCGCGGCTGGACCCACCTCGAGCGGCAGAAGGGCGGCATCGGCCTGCGTGGTCCGGGTGAAACTCAGCTCGAGACCGACCGGCGGTTGCTGGCGACACGCGTGAAATCCCTGACCCGCAAACTGGCGCGGCTCCGCCAGCAGCGCGAGACCGGCCGTAGTGCGCGCGCCGCGATCCCCGTGCCGGGCGCTGCGCTGGTGGGCTACACCAACGCCGGCAAGTCCACGCTATTCCGCGCACTGACTGGCGCAGATGCCTACATCGCCGACAAGCTGTTCGCCACGCTCGATCCGACCGTGCGCAAACTGGTGCTGCCCGGCGGCGCAGGTATCGTCGTGGCCGACACGGTCGGCTTCATCCGCGAGCTGCCGCATGAGCTCGTGGCCGCGTTCCAGTCCACGCTGCAGGAGGCGCGCAGTGCGCAACTGCTGCTGCACGTGATCGACGCCGCCGACCCGCGGCGCGATGAATACACGCAGCAGGTCAACGCGGTGCTCACCGAGATTGGCGCCGGTGAGTTGCCGCAACTGCTGGTCTACAACAAGATCGATCGCCTGACAGCGGAGGAGCGCGCGGGGCTCGCCACCAGCCCGCAAACCATCACATTGAGCGCGCCCGACGCCCAGACCACCCGCCCCCTGCTCGCCGCCATGGAGGAAGCCCTGTGGCGCACTTCCACTTCTATTGACCCGTTGACCGTCCTGAAGCGGCACGTGGATTCGGGGTTTTTTCTGAAGTGCACGCCGACTTTCCCGTTAACCGTCGAGGCCAGCCCGGCGCCGCTGATCCCGGACATGGCGATTCCGCCGTTGACGTTACTCACCTCAAACGCCCCGTTCATGTCCGAAACCGTGATTGCACCCTTGTTGACCGTCTTCAGGAAGAAATCGGCGTCCGAGGGGACCTTGAGCTCGAAATCAAAATCAGCGTCAAAACCGTCGTCGTCCCTCCGGTGGTACGAGACGGAGCCGTCCCCGCAGCGCCAGGGGGTTTTGACGTACAGGGTGATCTTCCCCGGCTCTTCCCTGATGTCGAGCGTGATTTTCTCTTTCGATTCCCTCAGCCTGTCGGCGGAAGTGCCGTACGAGGTCCGGTGCGCGACGAGCTGAATGTCGCTCCCGTCGGACCCGGAGACGACGATCGACCCGCTGATGTTGTCGACGACGATCTGCTTCGAGGATCCCCCGGCCGGGAACTGCAGCGTCTTCCGGATATCTTCTTTTTCCGACCTGTCGGACCTGTCGATCCCGATCCCCAGGGTGAGTATTGCCGTCAGCGCCACAAGGAGTGTTTTCAAAGGTCCACCTTTCAGTGATCAGAGTATCTGCTGGATCCCCTGCTTGATCCGTTTCAGGACATCCGGATGAAGATTGGGTTTGTTCATCGCCTGTTGAAGGACGTCCCGTGACTCCCTGTCGTTGATCTGCACGAGGAGGTCCACGAGCGCGACCTGCATCAGCGGTGAGGCCTGCCCGGGAAGGGCATGGATGATCTCATGACGAACATCGGGGCTGCTGATATCTCTTGCCAGGGCATCAAGCGCCGCGAGGCGTACGTTGACGTTCCTGTCGTGCTTCATCGTGTAGAGGAGTGCCGCGCTGATGGCGGGATCGGTTGCTTCGAGCCTGGAGCTCCAGCTTACCCCCTTCAGCCGTTCGCTGGCGGATTCCTGATGCAGGAGGGATACCGTAAGGAGGTTGCTCAGTCCGTGGACTTCCTCACGAAGCTGTGCCAGTTCCTGGCTCCTCCTGCTGCTGCCGGCCAGGCCGTAGCCGCAGAGGANNAATCCCAGTTCATACGTGTCAAGCATGCTATGAAAGCCCTTTTCCAGCGAGGCGTCCGGGAATTCCCCGGGGACGGCGCCGAGGTTGTCCCATAGCGTTTTCAGGGCATCACGTTCCCGCATGCACCGGTCGCAGGAGGCGAGATGATCGTTCACCCTCCGTGCTGACGCTTCATCCAGGTTGCCGCTCATGTAGGCGACCAGGTCCTCTATGACATGCGGATCATTCATGTGCTTTCTCCCCTGAGAGCTGAAAGAAGATTCTCCTCAATTCGATCATGGCCCTGTGCACCCGTACCTTCACCGCCTCGGCCGAGCATCCAAGCAGCTCTGCAATCGCGTCGTAGCGCAGCTCCTGATACCGGCTCAGGATGAGGAGCTCTCGCTTCTCGATCGGCAGTTTCGCCATGGCCTGCCGGAGCAGCTCCCTGTCCTGTTTTTGTTCGAGCTGTTCCCCGGCATGCGGCTCATCCGTCGCATGCTCCTCCGGATCTCCGGCGACCGCATGGCGATTTCTCCATTTCTTGTGGTGATCCATGTGCACGTTGCGCGCGAGATGATACATCCATGTCAGGAACTCTCCATCCCCCCGGAATGTGTGCCGGTATTTCAACATCCGGAAGAACACCTCCTGGACCATGTCTTCGCTCTCATGCCGGTCGTTCGTCAGCCGGACGTAATAGTTGAACAGCTTCAAATGATGCCTGTTGAACAGATGGGCAAGCTGGCGCGTGTCGCCGTCCCGCACCTGGTCCATCAATTCGATGTCGGTGGGTGAGCTCACCCTGGCCGTACCCGGGAATGGTCCATTCAGTATTGTAAACCGCGGTTTGGAGAAAAGGTTACATGGATATTTCACGGGAAGGAGGCAATTTGCTCCCCCCCGGGGCTGACACTTTGTCCCGGGAAGGTGAGAGCCCGGCCTCTCAGGGCGAGAGACGCCGGGAAACAACGGTGAAAGCGATTGAAAAAGAAGGTCGGGTCCCTGACGAATGGAGGAGCAGGGGGAGTGGAAAGGCCCAAGACCTGTTTCGAGGGTTTTCGGCTACGAATTCAGGGCCGCTGCCAGGACGTTGAGCAATTTCTCTGCCGTGTAGGGCTTACTCAGGAATCCCTGAACACTGGATCNNCATGATGTCGGTGATGACGACTTTGATATTCTCCTGGTTGTTTGCAAACAGGGCGACTCCCTCCGCGCCGTCGCGGGCGGTGATGACCGTATAGCCATAGGCCTGCAGGGTCTCTTTTGTAATCTCCCGGATGGCCGCCTCGTCATCGATCACGAGGACCAGCTCGCCGTTTCCCGCCGGGAGTTCCGCTTCCTCACTTCCTGCTTCAACGCCGGAAATCGCGCCTGTCGCGGGTATATATATCCTGAACGTCGTCCCTTTCCCCATTTCNNTCGAGATGGGTGCGCGAGTACTGTTCATCCAGCACAATGTTCTCCGCCGATAAGGTAAGAGTCCCTCCCCGGGGCATGGCGTCCCTCGCGTTCACGAGCATGTTCAGGAGTACCTGGTGCATTTGAGTCGGATCCGCCAGGACCGTCCAGAGGTTCCGCGGCATATTTGTCCTGATATCGATCGATTTGGGGAATGTTTCACCCGCGATCTTGCCAAGTTCGACAGCCACATGTTTGAGTTGCACGAGGATCCGCTCGCCCTTGACGCCTCGACCGAATGCCAGTACTTGCCTGACGATATCCGCACNNTCGATCGCCATCATGATCGGCGCAAGGACATTGTTGAGATCGTGGGCGAGACCGCCGGCGAGCGTGCCGATGCTTTCCATGCGTTGTGACCGCAGGGATTGTGCGGCGAGCCTCTTTTCCTCGGTGACATCCCGTGAGACCACGACGACGCGGGACACCTTGCCGTCACCATCCCTCATCACGCTCCCCTTGGAGTCGATGGTGCGTTCGGTGCCGTCCGGCCGCATGAGGCGGTATTCGATCCGTTGTCCGAAACCTGTTCTGACGGTATCCCTGAACACCCGCTTCACTCTCTCGAGGTCTTCCGGATGGACCTCCTGAAAGCCATCCGTACCCCTCAATGATTCCGGGTCCCCCAGAATCCCCTTGTAGGATGGGCTGTTATAGATCCTCCGGCCGTCCAGGTCCAGCACCGCAATCATGTCCTCGACATTCTCCGCAATCAGGCGAAATTGTTCGCCACTCTGCCTGATGTCTTCCTCNNCGCGCCACTCCGACCATCGCCACCGGATTCCCGGCCTCGTCTTTCACGACCGAGGTCCAGAGTTCCACCGGGAATTCACTCCCGTCCTTCCGTCGGTTCAGAATCTCCCCGTGCCATCCTCCTCCCTGAGTGCCATGGAGTATCTGATCGGTGGTCGCCGCCGGTGTGTTGACGGTTCTCAGAACGGAGACATCTTTTCCGAGCAAGTCCCCGGTGGTGTATCCGTACGTATCGCGAAATGCATCATTGACAAAGAGGAACCTGTTCTCGAGATCGGTAATGGAAATACAGTCTTG
>PMNQ01000007.1:9296-10474 GCA_003162555.1 Gammaproteobacteria bacterium
TAGCATTCCTGCGACCAGAACACATCATTGGTCCGGACATCCCATTCCCACACACCCGTCAACGTTGCCGCAAGCGCAAGCTTGAGCCGTTCCTCGCTCGATCGTAACGCTTCTTCACTCTGCTTTCGCCCGCTGATGTCCTGCACGGTGGAGCGGATACCTACGATTTCCCCCGCCTCATTCCGAAGCGCCCGGTCACTGATGAGTGCATTCACGGTTGTTCCGTTTTACCTCCGAAACGTCCGTTCGTACGTGTGCTCTGAGAGGATTGCCCCCACGAGCTTGGCGTCGATCGCCTTGCGGGAAATCTCACGCTCTACGANNTCCCAGGGTGGGCGCCCGAGCATGTCATTTGCGGAGAAACCCAGCATCTCCAGTTCTGTACGGTTGACCTCGACAATGCGCCCCTGACGGTCAATCTCGTGATAACCAACCGGCGCATCATCAAACAACTGGTGGAATCTTCGCTCACTCTTCGATAGTTGCTCCTCTCCCTCCTTCTGTTTGGTGATGTCGCTGAACACGGAAGCAAAGTATCCCTGTTGGATGCTGTACAGAGAAGCCGAAAACCATGTATTCAGNNTCCCCGTTCGGGCGATCCTCCCGTAAGCCTCGAACAATTCCGGATTTGATTCCCTTATTCCGGGGATCGCCTCCGTGACCCTTTTCCCGACGGCATTCTTCAATCCTGTTATGTTCTCAAAAGCCTGGTTTACCTCGAGATATTCGAAATCCACCGGTTGATCATTTTCAAATATCATCCGGCAATAGGCGAATCCTTCCTGCANNTGCGGCCGTCCCTCAGCGTGTGGCGCCACTCGGCGGAATGCTGAAGCTCCAGTCGCAATTTGGCTTCACTATCGAGCGAGGATTTCCCATCATCCGGAGGATGGATATCCCTCAGTGTCATCTTGAGGAATTCATCCCGCGTGTAACCGTATTTCTGGACAGCGGCGCGATTGACCTCGAGGAAGGCGAGAGTCTCGAGGTCGTACATCCACATCGGGAGCGGGTGATTGTCGAAGAGGAGCCGGAATATCTTCTCGTTCACCTCAAATGTCGGTTTCGATTTTCGGGGCGCTTTTCCTGGATTCATGGCTCGCCTCCTTCGGATCGCGTCGATTGTATCATCGCGACATCCTTCCCTCACTCTATGTCCACTCCGGCCTCAGCACCGG
>PMNQ01000182.1 GCA_003162555.1 Gammaproteobacteria bacterium
GGCTGCTACCACACTTCAACGCGGATCAACGCCACGGTCGACATCGGCAGCTACAAGAGTCCGCGTTCGCCCGACGAGCCGACGCTGGTGTGGATGACAAAGACCCCGTGCAAGCCAGGGCTCCCGGAACACGACCAGAACCGGGTCGGGCGCGCCGAGCTGCTGGCGACGCCGTTCGAGGTGTTCGAGCGTAATATCCGCGCGCAGCTGGGGCGCATGCTTGGGCCCGGTGGTTTCGATCCCGCGGCCGACATCACCGCGATCACGGTAAACCGTTGGCCGCACGGCTACGCGCCCGAGCACAACTCGCTGTGGGAGCCCGCTCTCCCCGAGGCCGAGCAGCCGCAGGTGCTCGGCCGCGCGCGCTTCGGCCGCATCACGATTGCCAATTCGGATTCTGGCGGCGGCGCCTACACCGACGTTGCCATCGACCAGGCCCATCGCGCCGTCACCGAACTGCTGGGAAGCTCCGCCGGGGCATGACATGTTCCGCCTCACGCCCACGGCTCTGCTGCCGAGCGCTACGCACGCGCCCTCGTACTATGCGGCGTCCGTGCGCGAGAAAGTCGCGGTTAAACATTTCGAAGGCCCGGCAAGCTGTGATGTCTGTGTAGTTGGCGGTGGCTATGCCGGGTTAAGTGCGGCCCTCCACTTGGCGCGCAAGGGCGTAGCTGTCACCTTGCTCGAACAGTCGCGCATCGGCTGGGGCGCATCGGGCCGCAATGGCGGCCAGGCGCACGTCGGCATGCGCCGCGACCAGCAGGTCTTCGAGAATTTCCTTTTCTNNCCGTGGCCGATGCCCGGCGCCTGTGGCAATTCGCGCTCGGCGCCCGCGCGCATCTGGACTGGCTGATCGAAACCTACGGCATCGACTGCGATCTGCGGCTTGGATACCTGCACGCAGATCATCGGGCGCGCTACTGCGCGGACACGCGCCGCGATGTCGAGCACATGCGCAGCGTCTATGGCTATGAACACATGCGCTACGTCGAACGTGACGAGATTGCCGGCATGGTCGCGACGCGCGACTACCACGGCGGCAGTTTCGATGCGCGGGCCGGGCACCTGCATGCGCTGAATTTCGCGCTCGGCATCGCGCGCGCCGCAGCCAGTCATGGCGCGCAGTTGCATGAGGGTGTTGAAGTCACGGGACTCCAGCGTGCGGGCGACGGTTGGCGCGTCGCGACCAGCCGCGGCGAACTCAAGGCCGGGCGCGTGGTGCTGGCCTGCAACGGGTATCTGCGGCAGCTGGCGCCCGAAGTGGAACGGCGCGTCATGCCGATCAACAATTTCATCGCGGTGACCGAGCCGCTCGGCGCCGATGGCGCCCGCCGCCTGATCAGCAACGGCGCGGCGGTGTCCGACTCGCGCTTCGTGGTGAATTATTTCCGCATCACGCCCGATGACCGGTTGCTGTTCGGCGGCGGCGAGAACTACGGCTACCGCTTTCCGCGCGACATCGCCGCCTTCGTGCGACCGCATGTGCTGAAGATTTTCCCGCAGCTCGCGCACGTGCGCTTCGACTATGCCTGGGGCGGCACGCTCGGCATCACGCCGACGCGCATGCCCTGGGTGCGCGAACTGGCGCCGGGCCTGATCAATGCGAGCGGCTATTCCGGCCTCGGCGTCGTGATCGCGCCGTACACCGGCAAGGCGGTCGCCGACGCGCTGTGCGGTGAACGCGAGGCCTTCGAGCTGCTGGGACGTGTGCCGGTGCCGCCGTTCCCGGGCGGCCCGCTGCTGCGCTGGCCGACGCTGGTCGCCGCGATGCTCTATTACGCCCTCCGGGATAGACTTTGAGGGTCGCAACTGAAGTGAGGTAATCATGCATGAACGCAACACAGGCAACACAGCTCCGGTAACCGAGTGGCGGGCATTCCGGGCCGCAAATCCGGACATCGAGTTCATCGACGCATTCGTCATCGACATCAACGGCAACACTGCCGGCAAGCGCCTGCCGGCCGCCGACGGCGAAAAGCTCTACCAGGACGGCGTGATGTTTTCAGCCTGCTCGCCGATCGCCGATTGCCGCGGCTGGGGCCACAACGCTGGCGGGCTCGGCCGGGACGACGGCGATCCTGACGGCATCGCCAGGCCAATTCAGTCCACATTGCAACGAGTGCCGTGGACGACCAGTCCCACGGCGCAAACGCTGTGCCACATGGTGACGATGGCCGAGGCGGCCAGCCTGTGGTTCGACCCACGGATGATTCTTGCGGACGTGATCGCACAGTGCCGCGCCGCCGGGCTCCATCCAGTGGTTGCCTGCGAACTCGAGTTCTACCTGATCGATCCGCGCCGCAGCGCTGACGGGCGCATCAGCTATGGTGCCATGCCGGGACGAACCGCGCCGCGCCGCGCCGGCAACCTCTCACTCGACGCGGTCGAGGACATGGGCGAGTTCCTCAATCGCGTCGATGCAACGGCGAGCGCGCAGCAATTGCCGGTGTGCGGTGCGGTGGCGGAATACGGCATCAACCAGTTCGAGGTCAACCTGCGCCACGTTGCCGATCCGCTGCTGGCGGCCGACCAGGCCGTGCTGCTCAAGCGCCTCGTCAAGGGCGTGGCGCGCTCACTCGGCATGGATGCGACGTTCATGGCGAAGCCGTTCGCATCGCAGCCCGGCAACGGGTTGCACGTGCACGTCAGCATCGTCGATGAGCAGGGGCGCAATCGCTTCGGCGCCGCAGGTGGCGAAGCACTGCTGCGCAACGGCGTGGCCGGCATGCAGGCGCTGATGTACGACTCGATGGCGCTGTACGCGCCGAACTTCAACGCGCAGCGCCGGTACCTGGGCAAGTTCGTGCCGACCTCGCGCGACTGGGGGCGCAACAATCGCAGCGTCGCGTTCCGCATTCCACCGGGCGATGGCGAAGCGCGCCGCATCGAGCACCGTGTCGCCGGCGCTGATGCCAGCCCGCACCTGACAATGGCTGCGATCCTGGCGGCGCTGTTGCACGGCATCGGCCAGCGCCTCGAACCGGGCGCAGCCATTGACGGACGGGCCGCCGACCAGGGCGATGCGGACTTCCCGGGCGATCTGATGGTGGCGCTGAACCGGCTCGAGAAATCGGAGTTGCTGGCTAAATACCTGCCGGCGCGGTTCCTCTCGCTCTACGCCGAAGTCAAGCGCGGCGAGTATGGCGACCTGATCGAGGAGGTGTTCAGCAAGGAGTACGATTTCTATGCCTGAAGCCTTTATAAACAATAGGTTATATAGGCGTGGTGCGGCGCAATATCCGCAGCAGAATGGCATTCCGGCGAGGACTTGCAGCGTGCCCCTATGGTCTAATGGCTGCCTTCTCGTTCCCTGTCGGCGACTTCCTACCTGCCTGGACGGCTAGGGCGCCGGAGTCCGTTTCATGTCTGCCAGACGCCCTTTGATCGGTATACCTGCGGACCGGCGCATGCTGGGGCCGCAGCCCTACCATCTGGCCGGCGAGAAATATGTCACGGCCGCGCTTGATGCCGCCGGCGGCATCCCGGTGATCGTGCCGGCCCTCGGGCGCGAACTGCAGGACGAGAGCCTGCTCGCATCGCTCCACGGGCTGCTGTTTACCGGTAGTCCGTCCAACGTCGAGCCGTACCGTTACCGCGGCGAACCGAGCGAGGCCGGCACGCTGCACGACCCGCATCGCGACGAGACCACGCTGCCGCTGATTCCGCGCGCGGTGGCNNTTCGGCGGCACGCTGTGGCAGAAGCTGCATGAAGTGCCCGGCAATCTCGACCATCGCGAGGACAAGGAGCAATCGCTCGAGCAGCAATACGGCGCGGCGCACGAAGTGGCGCTCGAACCGGGCGGCATGCTGCAGCGGCTGGCCGGTGGGGCCGCGCGCATCACGGTGAATTCGCTCCACAGCCAGGGCGTACGCGAGCTGGGGCCCGGCCTCAGCATCGAGGCGCGCGCAGCCGACGGCGTGATCGAAGCCTTCCGCGTCACCGGCGCGCGCAGCTTTGCGCTCGCGGTGCAATGGCACCCGGAGTGGCGGGTGCAGGACAACAAATTCTCGCTGGCGCTGTTTGCCGAATTCGGCGCGGCCTGCCGGGAACAGATGCAAGCAAGGTGATTTATGGCTAACGAAATACAACAATTCTTCCGCGACCACGGCATCTCTGAAGTCGAGGCCATCATTCCGGACATGGCGGGCATTGCCCGCGGCAAGCTGATGCCCGCGGAGAAATTCGCCGAGGACGCCGGCATGCGGCTGCCCGAGAGCATCTTCCTGCAGACCGTGACCGGCGATTATCCGAGCGACACGAGCTCCGCGATGAGTCCGGCCGAGATCGACATCGTGCTGAAGGCCGATCCGAAGACGGTGCGCGTCGTGCCGTGGGCGGCCGAGCCCACCGCGCAGGTGATTCACGATTGCTTTTATTCCGACGGCCGGAAAGTGACGATGGCGCCGCGCCAGCTGTTGCAGCATGTGCTGCACCTGTACGCCGAGCGTGGCTGGGAGCCGGTGATCGCCCCTGAGCTCGAGTTCTACCTGGTCGAGCCGAACATCGACGCCGACTACCAGCTCAAGCCGCCGATCGGCCGCTCCGGGCGCGCCGAGCCGGGGCGCCAGTCCTACAGCATCGCGGCTGTCAACGAGTTCGATCCTCTGTTCGACGACATGTATGCCTTCTGCGAAGCGCAGGACATCGAGATCGACACGCTGATCCACGAAGATGGCCCGGCGCAGATGGAGATCAACCTGCTGCACGGCGATCCGCTGGCGCTCGCGGATCAGGCTTTTCTCTTCAAGCGCACCGCGCGCGAAGCGGCGCTGCGCCACAAGATGTACGCGACCTTCATGGCCAAGCCGCACGCCAAGGAGCCGGGCAGCGCCATGCACATCCACCAGAGCGTGGTCGACATCAAGACGAAGGAAAACATCTTCAGCAATCCGGACGGCACGCCCTCGGCGCTGTTCTTCTCGCACATCGCAGGATTGCAGCGCTACCTGCCCTCGGCGATGAGCCTGTTCGCGCCCAACGTGAATTCCTACCGTCGCATTACGCGCGCCTCGCTGGCGCCCATCAACGTGCAGTGGGGCTACGACAACCGCACCGCCGGATTGCGGGTGCCGGTATCCGACCCCGAAGCGCGGCGCGTGGAAAACCGCCTGGGCGGCGCCGATGCCAATCCCTACATTGCCATCGCTGGCTCGCTTGCCTGCGGGTACCTGGGCATGGTGCAGAACCTGCAGCCGAGCGAGCCGATTNNCTGCAGGTGATCAGTTCGTGGGAACGTGAGCACCTGCTGCTCAACGTCTAGTGAGTGCGGTGCGCTAGTATATGAAGCAGACCGTCGCCAGGAGATTGCCCATGGTCGCTGATTCCGGCCGTCATGCGCTCGCAGCGCGGGCCGCGCTGGCCGCAGCGTTGGCCGCCACGCTGCTGGCGGCTTGCGGCGGCGCGCCGCAGGGGGCCGCGCCGGCGAACATGTCCGGTGCGCCNNGTGCGCCAACGCATGCGGCGGCGGCAGGACTCACCGACGCCGAGAAAGTGCTCAACGTCTACAACTGGTCGGACTACATTTCGCCCGACGTCGTGCCGGCCTTCGAGAAGGAATACGGCATCAAGGTTAACTACGACGTCTTCGATTCCAACGCGGTGCTGCAGACCAAGTTGCTGGCCGGCCAGACCGGCTACGACATCGTGGTGCCGTCGGCCAATTTCATGTCGCTGCAGATCAAGGCCGGCGTGTTCCAGAAGCTGGACAAGAAGCGACTGACGAACCTGAAGAATGTCGATCCGGATATCGCCAAGCGCTTCGAGCCGCTTGATCCCGGCATGCAGTACGGCATCAATTATTTCTGGGGCACTTCCGGCGTGGGTTACAACGTCGACAAGATCAAGGCCGCGATGCCGGATGCACCGGTCGATAGCTTCCGCATGTTCTACGATCCGTCGGTCATCAAGCACTTCAAGAACTGCGGCGTGAGCGTGCTGGACGAGCCCGAGGAAGTCGTCAACACGGTATTCGTGTACCTGGGGATAACGGCCAACAGCGAGAAGCCGGAAGACCTCGCGGCGGCCGAAAAAGTGCTGATGGCGATGCGTCCATATGTGCGCTATGTCAATTCCTCGAAGTACATCGAGGACCTGGCCAACGGCGAAATCTGCCTGGCGCTGGGCTGGAGCGGCGATGTCGGGCAATCGTCCACACGTGCCCGCGAGGCGAAGAACGGCAACAACATCAAGTACCTTATTCCGAAGGAGGGCGCGGTCATGTTCTTCGACATGCTGGCGATACCCGCCGACGCCATGCATCCGAACAACGCGCACCTGTTCATCGACTACCTGCTGCGGGCAGATGTTTCGGCGAAGAATTCCAGCGTACTGCACTACGCCTCGAGCAATGCAGCGGCCTATCCGCTCATCGATCCGGTCGTGTACAACGACCGCGGCATCTTCCCCGCGCCCGAGACCCGCGCACACCTGGTGCCGAACCTGCCGCGCTCGCAGGCCTATACGCGGCTGATGTCACGCATGTGGACCCGCTTCAAGTCAGGACGTTGAACCAAAGTACAACCGCGATCGCCGCCGCACGGCGCACCGAGGACCGATAAGAAAATGGCTGAAACACGCACCAAGACGCCTGAGCCATGGCTGGATCCGCACGCGCAGGCCTACATCCGCGTCGAGAACGTCACCAAGCGCTTCGGCACTTTCGTGGCCGTCAACAATGTCTCGCTGAAGGTCTTCAAAGGCGAGATCTTCTGCCTGCTAGGCGGTTCGGGCTGCGGCAAGACCACGCTGCTGCGCATGCTGGCCGGCTTCGAGCAGCCGAGCTCCGGCGCGGTGTTCATCGACGGCCAGGACATGGCCGGGATCCCGCCCTACGAGCGGCCGGTCAACATGATGTTC